>JBBSRY010000023.1:0-10582 GCA_038242595.1 Mycobacteriales bacterium | reverse complement strand
CCGGTCGAGCGCCTCGTCATTTCGTAAACGCCTTCCGGTCAGGTTCCCGTAGCGGTGACGGTGTTGACCTTCGTCGTATCCACAGCTGGCAGCCGTTTCAGTACCCGGACGCTCACCGCTGTGACCTGCGCACGGTGAAAGGCCAACTGATCGGCACTGATACGACGCAACGCGTGTTGGGATACGCCGCATCGAAGGTGACGCCACCAGTCGAGGTGCCATGAAATCGCCGCAAAGCAAGGATTTTGCGCGCGTTATTCTGCTCGGGGGGAACCCATCGAAATTCCCTTAGTAAAGGCCAAGAACACCAACGATCCCGCACTCAACTCAGCCAAAGACAAGATACTTTCCTGGCTTGCCGGGCTCGAGCAGCTCGAACTTCCGGGTCAGATCGGTGCCGTCGATGAGATTCAGTTGTTGTTGAAACTGCTCATTCGTGACGTAGACGGCTCTCTTGAGCTTCCACTCCTCGTTGAACCACGTACGGAGTGCGGCGAGAAGACGCTTGTCCATTCCCGTCTCCATCCGGGACAGACGAACCCAGAAGAAGATGACAGCGTCCACGTCCGCCCACTCGTCGTCACCGACTGGAGTCACCGTGGACCTCACCAGGAATGTGGCTTTCGTGGGGAATACGTAGACGCAACCCAAACACTCGGCGCCGTCTGGGTCGAGCACCGTGTAGGTGAACGCGCGATGCGCAGCATGACGTTGTTCGAGGTCGATGAGATCTATCCGATTCGCCTCCTCCGTGAAATCGTCCTCAGGCCACGTTGACTGTTCCCATAACCGCAGGTACTCGCGCGTTTCCATCACCGCGGCGTAATCGGCTACCGCGTCGTCAGCCACGATCGGACGTAAGGCAAACTCCGCGGTCCTCAAGCCAGCGGGAACGGGCTCGTTCGAATCGGTGAATGACACCTGTGCCTCCTTCGGCAGGAAGTAGCCCTGATAACTCAGACTACGGTCGGTGCCCGCTGGCGGAACCGTCTGCGGCGACGATCGGCGACTGCGACCGAGCTCCTGGAAAACGATTCTTGTCCGGTAGAGGATCGACAATCGGTGCGGCGTCTACGGCGTTGCGAATTGGGTGACGTAGTGGCGTTGCCACGGTTTCCCCACCGGCGATCGGTGATCGAACCGCGACGGGTGGGCCAGCAGCTCTATCGGAGGTGCTTCTGGCAGGCGTGGGCCGATCCCGGCTAGGGCAGGATGGCGACATGTCTCGTGTCGTGTTCCTTGCCATTGGTTCTCGCGGTGATGTGGTGCCGATGGTGGCTCTTGCCCGGGAGTTGGCGGACCGAAGGGTTGAGACCCTTGTCCTGGCTCATCCGGAATACCTCAATATTGCTGACTCCCTCGGCGTCCCGTGCGTCAGTCTTGGAGCGGGCCTCGTCGAGAACGCGGTGGACCACCGACTTGCCCAGCGGTGGATCGGCAACCCCGTGCTGGCCTCGATGGCGCTGCAGGCATGGCAGCGCCGCATCGCCCACGTTCTGACCCCGGTCATGATCGAGCAGGTCCGTGCCGACGATGTCGTGATCACCGGCCTCGTCGGCGTAGCCGCGACGCTCGCGCTCACCGAGGAACGCGGCTGCCGCGCCGTGCACGTCACATTCAGCGCCTCGCTGCCGACCGCGGGGCCGATCGCCATGGTTTCGCTGCGAACGAAGCGGCCGAACAGGCTCATCGGCTGGTGGACCCGTCACGGAGTGTGGACCGGCAGCATCAGCCTGGGGCGTCCGCTGGCGCGGGCAGTGCGCCGACAGCTCACGTTGCCGTGGCGCTCGCCTGGGGCCGTGGCGGCGCGGGCGCTGCAGATGCCGATACTCATCGCCGCATCCCCCACTTTGCTGCCGCCGCAGTCGGACTGGCCCCAAAACGCGATAGTGACCGGGGCATGGGAACTGCCCGGACCGCCGCGACCGCCCGTCCTCGCCGTGACCGAATGGTTCGACCGGCATCCTGCGCCTGTTTACATTGGCTTCGGCAGCATGCTCAGCCTCGACCCGGCGGCCGACCTTCGCCTCATCAACGACGCGGCGCGGGCAACCGGCGTCACTATCGTCTATCAACCCAACGACAACGCGCCCCCAATGGAATCCACCGAGACGGTCTACGTGGTAGGCAATGTCGACCATCGCTGGCTTTTCCCACGCTGCGCTGCGGTGATTCATCATGGCGGGGCCGGAACCACGAACGCGGCACTGGCCGCCGGGGTTCCGTCGGCGATCATCGCCCACGGCTTCGACCAGCCATTCCACGGCCGCCGGCTCCACGAGTTGGGCGTCGGTCCGAAGCCGTTCACGCGTCGAGCAATGAAAGTCCAGAGTCTGGGTGTACTGCTGTGGGACATCGCTCGTGGACCGAACCGTCGCGGCTATGTCGAGGCGGCCGCGCGGGTAGGCGAACTCGTGCGCAGCGACAACGGCGTCGGCGCCGCAGCCAACTGGCTCCAAGAGCAGGGACTGGCCGGCCGCACCGACTGATCGGCACCACGCCACACGACAGAGACCGACGCGACCGCACTCTCGCCACACCCATCCAACCCCAGACGGGAACGCCGCCGGTGGAGGGTTCTTACGCCCCACCCCAAGAAGTACAAAAAGAAGTGCCAGCTCTTGACCGATCGGCCAGCACTACTTCCCCTTGATCACGGCCCGATCCGCCGCTTCTCGGCCGGCCCACCATCCGTTGGCATCAACCATCCGGCTGCCCCGGCTACGGGTATTGGGAAATAGTCGTTCGAATGCGCCGTCCACCGCTGCGGCCCGATCGGCCATTACCGGCACCAACTCGGCGCCCCATTGGCGGCTCGCCTCGGCCAACGCCATTCGTTCAACCTCTGCCAGCCGCTCGCCGATGCGGGCTGCGTAGGAAAGCAGGAAGGCACGTCGAAATCCCGGGGATCGTCGGTCGCCGGCGTATTCGCCCTCCGCCGCCATGGCGCGGGTGGCCTGTACCAACAACGAGGTAAACAGCAGTTCCACCAGCTCCAGATTCAGCTCGCGACCGACAATGACCATAAATCCGTGGGTCTCATCCCACACCGCCCGCACCTCATTCGCCGCGGCCACGGTGGCCAGCAGCTGTGCTTTCTCCGGACCGTAGGGGTCGTCGATATGGACACGCTGCGGCCGAATATCCGGATCGTCAACACCGAGCCCCGCCGCCGGGTGACTCATCTCCAGCACCGCCGCATCGATCTCGTGCCGGCTCATCAGTTCCTGCGCCTTGGCGGTGAAGGTCTCCGCTTCGGCCGGGTAGTTTGTCGACTCGGCCTTGGCCAGCAGCGCCCGGATGCGGGTCAACATCTTGAGGTCGTGAGCGTGCCGCACCCGGATCGGGCCGACACCCCAGCGCGATGGCGGTTCCACCAGTCGCGTCAGTGGCGGCAACTGCTGCAGCTCGCCGATCACCCGCAGCACCTCACGCCAGGCGTCCGCCGGACGAAGTCCTTCGCCTAACGCCCAGGTCGTTACCAGCGAGGCATTGCCCTCGGTAATCGCGGGCATCAGGTCGTCGAAAAGCCTCAGATCCGCCTCATCACCGGTCCGAACAGCGCCGAAACCAAGGGCACGGAGCTGTTGGACCCATTCATCCGGCGCCTTCCCCAGCCTCGGTTCAGCAGCGGCCTGGGCCAGGATCGCGGCCGTGGCCAATCCAGCTGCCCGGGAAGTTTGTCGGCGCCGAAGCGCGTGCGGCAGATCCAACGGTTGCCAGCCCAGCTCCCACAAGCGAGCCACCGAGCTCACCAGCGCCGCCGAGAGCACCACATCCGGATGTAGCTCTGACTCGATCTCCATCACTGCGACAGCGATCAGCGAGTCGAGCACATTTTCCAGAATCTTCGATCGCTTCTGTACGCCGACCGCCTCCACCCCGCCCAGCAGTACCAACTCCACAAGCACGTCGGAGGCGGGCCGATCCAGGTAACCGGGAAATCCGGACGGTAACTTGCCGTCCGCGCCAGGCGCCCCGATAGCTGATTCCCGCGAGCGGGACTTCTTTTTTCCAGACGCCATGTCACCAGTGTGGCTGATCACCCGGATTGTCCACACCAACGCAATGTTCAAGGACTAAACTGGATTGCTGCCGGTCCGAGGCAGAAAAAAATTGTCAGCCCGGCCCCAGGCACCACCGCCACCAGCAGTAACCCACCATCCAACACCGGAATCATCATCTCAATCAGTTACGGCAGGGAAGTTTTGACAGACGCGCACGACGACGGCATCGAGCACGAGCAGCAGTACTTGCGCGTGCTTTATGAACGCCTCGACGAATTTTGGGCCGAGACAAAAGACTCGATGAAACGAGCACTGCGGGAGACCGACGGCACCCCCCAGGGTTTGACCGAGCGGGATGTGGCAACCGCCAAATACTCCGAACGCCTGGCCGCCCTGGGAGCAGCGGAGTACGGGCTGTGCTTCGGGCGCCTCGATTTCGACGAAACCAAACCGGACCCACGGCTTTACATCGGCCGGATGGGGATCTACTCCGATCAATATGAATCCCTATTGATCGACTGGCGGGCACCGTCGGCTCGCCCCTTCTACTTGGCCACCGCTGTCGCACCGGATGGTGTGACCAAACGTAGGCACATCCGGACAAGTCGACGACGGGTGACCGGCATCGACGACGAATCGCTGGTTCTGGACGGTTCGCAACGTCCTGCCGGCCAGGCCCACACCACGCTGACCGGCGAATCTGCATTGCTATCCGCGCTGGACGCCAATCGGACCGGCCGGATGAACGACATCGTCGAAACCATCCAGGCCGAACAGGACCGCATCATTCGAGCCAACCTGAACGGCGTACTCGTGGTTCAGGGCGGACCTGGCACCGGCAAAACAGCCGTGGCGCTGCATCGCGTCGCCTACCTGCTGTACACCCATCGCGATCGCCTGGCCAGTCGCGGTGTTTTGGTAGTCGGTCCGAACACCACATTCCTGAAGTACATCGGCCAGGTCCTGCCATCGCTGGGTGAAACCGCGGTATCGCTGTCCACGATCGGCAACCTGTACCCCGGAGTGCGGGCCGAACTGGTCGAAACCGATCAGGTGGCTGCCCTCAAGGGACAGCTTTCAATGGCCACCGTGGTGCAAACTGCTGTTCGTAATTGTCAAAAGGTGCCGGCTTCCTTCCTGGAGGTCCCGTTCGAGCGGGAAGTCCTGCGAGTGGACAAGGAGGATGCGCTGGCCGCTCGTCGACGCGCCCGCGCCTCCCGTCAACCGCACAACAGGTCGCGGGCCATCTTCATCACCGAGATGATCAAATCGTTGGCCCGACAATACGGACACCAGCTGGGTGCCAATGTGGCCGGCGGACCGAACCTGCTGGACGAAACGGATTTGGACGAAATCCGGGGTGAGTTGCGAGCCGATAGCCGAATCCAGAAGGCGCTCAACTCCCTCTGGCCGGTCACCACCCCGCAACAGTTGCTCTCGGACCTGTACGGCTCGGAGTCCACCCTGGCCGCCGCAACACCTAAACTCACCAATGCAGAACGGGAGCTCCTGCGCCGCGACCTGGCGGTCGGTTGGTCAGCGGCCGATGTCCCGCTACTGGATGAAGCGGCGGAGCTTCTGGGCGTGGATGACAGCGCCGAACAGGCCAAAGCCCGGCGGCGCCGTAGCGACGATATAGATTACGCCCAGGGTGTTCTGGACATCATCGAGGGATCCAGGTCTGCTGACTTCGAGGATGACAGTGAAGAGGAAATGCTGGTCGCCTCCGATCTCATCGGCGCCGACCTGCTGGCCGACCGGCAGGACGATCTGGCTTACACCACCACGGTTGATCGCGCCGCGGCCGACCGGGAATGGACCTATGGTCACCTCATTGTTGATGAGGCCCAAGAACTTTCGCCGATGGCCTGGCGGATGTTGATGCGGCGGATCCCGACCAGGTCGATGACCATCGTCGGCGATGTGGCACAGACCAGCGATCCGGCCGGCACGTCCTCCTGGAGTCCGGTCTTGGAGCCCTATCTGGACGACCGGTGGCAGTTGGAGTACTTGACGGTGAACTATCGCACCCCGGCCGAGATCATGACAGTGGCCAATGAGGTGCTGGCCGTGATTGATCCGCAGATGGCGCCGCCGCAGTCTGTTCGCGAGACCGGTGTGCAGCCCTGGCGACTGAAGGTTTCCGGGGCAGACCTGGCTGATGTGCTGATCAAAGTGGCGGGTCAGGAATCTGAGCGTGCCGAGGGCGGAACCGTGGCAATTCTGGTGGCAGAGGAACAACTCTCCGGCCTCGCCGAAGCGGTGGAGGCGCTGCGTCCGGGCTTCGCGCCGGCATCCACGAGCGCCGACCCGGACTTGGAGAAACCGGTGGTCATGTTGACCACTCGTCAGGCCAAGGGCCTGGAATTTGATTCCGTCATCGTGGTCGAACCCAGCCTCATCTTTGCCGACCCGTTGCGGGGGCCGAACGACCTCTATGTGGCATTGACCCGGCCGACCCAGCGACTGGGTCTGCTCTATACCGAAGATTGGCCGTCGGTACTTGCCGGGGTGGCGGAGTTGGACTGAGTCGGCTTGAGTTTGACACCGTCCTCCCGGACTTTCTCCACCAGTTGACGCCACGGACCCTGAACCGCCTGCTCCCCCAATGTGGCGCTACGCGGCCCGGCGCTAACCTCGTACACAAAGCGGTCAGCGCCGGGTTGGCACATTTCCGGATCCTCCCACGGGCAGGAATCAACAAGATCCACCCATTCCTGGGCGTTGGGCTGCTCTTCCACCCGGACCTCCCAGGCCTGGATGAGGCCGGCGAAACCACCGGTGCGTAAGACGTTCACTCTCATGCCTCTGTTTGTACTCCAGAAACGAGGCCCGCGGAGCCCGCGTTGAGTCCAGCGCTCCATCAGTCCCAGTCGACTTCGGAATCCGGCTCGGCCACCAACGTCCCGGTACCCGGGATTTCGACGCCTACCCCGGCCCACCCGTTGCGCACTGCCAGTGATTGGAAGGAGTTGGCCCCGTACCGGGCACCTGCCACCTCCACCGTCACCTGGGCAAATTGGACAAAGGTTGAACTGGGCAGCACCTTGCCGGAAACAATCGCGTCGTACCAGATCTGGCCGGCTTGTCCCCAGGCTTCCCCGCCCAACTCATCGGCGATCAGGTAAAATGCGCGGTTCGGGATACCGGAATTGACATGGACACCGCCGTGATCTTTGCTGGTCTGCACAAAATCGTCCATATGGGCAGGCTGTGGGTCCTTGCCCAGCACATCATCGTCATAGGCGGTGCCGGGTGCCTTCATCGAGCGCAGCGCGGCGCCCTGCACTCCATCGGTGAACAGCCCGACCCCGATCAGCCAGGATGCCTGCGCAGCAGCCTGTTTGTTCAGGTACTGCTCCACCAGAGCGCCAAAGACATCAGAGATGGATTCATTCAGTGCACCCGGCTGCCCCTGATAGACGAGTCCAGTGGTGTATTGCGTGACACCGTGGGCCAATTCATGGCCGATGACCGAGACCGACTTGGTGAACCGCTGGAAAACTTCGCCGTCACCATCGCCGAAAACCATCCGAGAGCCTTCCCAGAATGCGTTGTCATATTCACGCCCGTAGTGCACCGTCGCATCCAGCGGTAACCCGACACCGTCGATCGAATCACGTCCGTACACCTGGCTGAAGAGCTCATGCGTCGCGCCCAGAGCTGCATAGGCTTCGTCAGCTGCGGGATCGGCGATAGCGGGCTCACCCTCACGCCGCACCACCTTGCCCGGTAGTTCTTCCTGGGACTGCGCATCACTAATTGTCCGATTCGGCCCGGATGGTTGAGTTGGCGCCGCCGACGGCGCCGCAGAACCAGTTGGCAGCGCTGTCGGGGGTGCCGGCTCGTTGGTCCGGAAGCCGCGAAAAGTCCGGTCATGAGCCAAAGTCTCCCGTGCAGCCGCAGTGGCAGCCGGCACCGCCTCGCTCTGCAGGTCGGCAAGGTGTTGCAGCAGGTACGGCGGAATGATCGAGTGGCGCATGAGTCGATAGTGACACGGGCCACCGACAATCCGCAGACCAGGGCGATCAGTGCCCGCATCATCACCGCTGCGCCGCAACAATCACCGCTGCGCCGCAACAATCACCGCTGCGCGATGGGGGCAGTGATCCACTCCTCCGGGATACCGAATCCGTCCACCAGCAGTTCCGCCACCGGGCGCAGTTCGCTGCACAACTCTTCGATGGCAATCGACACCGTCTTGCTCTGGCCAACTGTCATTCGGTCGTGTTGCAGGAACCACGCCGCATCGCGTTCTATCTCGGTAAGTGCGTGCAGCTCGCACACCGCGCCGAGCAGCGCCTTGAGATCAGCATCCTCCGCACGTTCGACCGCAGCCACAAATGCTCCGAACACGAGGTTCTCGATATGGGCGGTCGCAGTTTTGAGCAGGTGATCCTGGGTGGCGTTGGCAATTTCTGCCGGGGTGCTGCCGGATCCGGACGCCTTTCGAATCCGACGGGCCAGTGTGCTGAGCAAATGTTCGGCCCGATCGGCGAACAATGCCTGCTGCCACTCCCGATTCCGCAGCTGCGAAATGTCGCTCTCACGGCTACCGATCATCCGGAACCGTTGCAGCAGAGATCTTGTCGATGTTTTCTCGGCGAAGGTGTCCAGCGCCTGTTCGGCGACAAACGCCACCATTCCGACGGGGTCCAGATCACCCACGTGGTCGCGGAACTGGGTCAGCAACCCCTTGCCGGTGAGCTGCAACAGCACCGTATTGGCGCCCTCGAAAGTGGTGAACACGTCGAGGTCGGCTTTGAGCTGTGGGAGCTGATTCTCTCCCAGGTAGCCGGCTCCACCACACGCTTCACGGCATTCGGCAACCGTGGACGAAGCGTGCCAGGTGGCCAGAGCTTTGATACCGGCCGCCCGCGATTCCAGTTCCCGTTGTTGCTGCTCATCCGGCTCGGCCGCGGTCTGAACCTCGTGCATCACACCGAGCAGTTCATCCTGAGCAAAGTGAAATGCGTACGTGCGAGCCAGTTTCGGGAGAATCCGCCGCCGGTAAGCGGCATAGTCGAGCAGGAGTGTTTCGGTTTCTGATCCCGACGGCGCGAACTGCCGACGCTGATTGCCATACCGGATCGCGATGGTGAGGGCCTTCTTCGTGGCGCTACCGGCGCTGCCGGCGATGCTGATCCGCCCGCGAACCAGCGTTCCGAGCATGGTGAAGAATCGACGGTTCTCGTTCTCGATTTGACTCGTATAGACGCCGTGAATATCGACTTGGCCGTAGCGGTCCAGCAGGGCCGAACGCGGTACCCGCACCTGGTTGAACATCAGCCGACCGTTGTCGACGCCGTTGAGCCCACCCTTGCGGCCACAATCGGAGGTCGTCACGCCGGCAATGGGTTTGCCGTCCATGGTACGGATCGGCACCATCACCGCATGCGGGCCGTGGCTCATGCCGTCGGTTACCAGCTGCGCGAACACGACCGCCATGTGTCCATGTGCAGCAGCATTTCCGATGTAATCCTTGCGCGCTGATTCGTCCGGGCTGTGCACCACAAACTCATCGGTGGTGACGTCGTAGGTGGCTGTGGTGCGGATTCGCTGGACGTCGGAACCGTGGCCGGTTTCGGTCATGGCGAAGCAACCGAGCAATTCGGCGTCCATCAGCGGCTTCAGGTATCGATCGTGATGCTGGGCGGTCCCCAGGGCATTGATCGCACCACCGAAGAGCCCCCACTGCACACCGGCTTTGACCATCAGCGATAAGTCAGCCATCGCCAGCACTTCGAAGACCGCCACCGAAGCGCCGGGGTTGCCGCCGCCGCCGTAGGCCGGTGCAAAACCCAGCCGCTGAACCCCGGTTTCGGCCGTCGCACACAGCATTTCCAAGGTCATCTGCCGGTGTTCGGCGGTGTCCAGATCCTCCGAGTCCGGGATGTGAATTTTCCGGATCAGCTCGGTGAAGGTGGCTCTGGTCTCGCGCCACCGACCACCGAGATGGTTTTGCAGGGCTGACGGCTGGACGGCGGAAAACTCGGAGGGCGCCTGGCCATGTTCGAGAAGGCTCATCTTTCCCAACATAGGCCAGAAGCGGAAAGTTAGCCTGCCAGCCTCGCTGAAACCTGATCGACCGACGGGTTGGTCATCGCCGAACCGTCCTGGAAGACCACGGTCGGTACCGTCCGGTTGCCGCGGTTGAAGCCTTCGACGATTTGCGCCGCACCAGGGGCCTCATCGATGTCGATATCGATGAACTCGATACCCGCGCGGTCCAGATCCATCACCAGTCGGCGTGAAAACGGGCACCAGGAAGTGGTGTAAACAGTCAATTCGCTCATGCAGCATGTATATCCCAACGACCTCCAGATCATTCCGCCCTCGGCGCAGTGACAACCTGCCCGGCGCTGCTGTCTGGCCAACTAGGGCCAGACGCCGGAGCCACCAGTCGCGCCAGCACGATTCGGTTTGTCGGTCAGTCGTTGCGGGCAAGGTGTGAACAGTGCGAAAGTTAGCAGCGGTCGGAGTTCTACCGCCGCGCTGTCACTCTCGCCGACCCGGCCGAGGACGGTGTTCTCGGCGAAAAGTCAGGGCTCACACCCGGAAGGAATGCACTCATG
>JBBSRY010000022.1:0-10717 GCA_038242595.1 Mycobacteriales bacterium | reverse complement strand
GGGCCGTGCAGGCAGCACTGCAGCGGGTGTTGCACGGTAGGACGGCAGTGATTATCGCGCACCGGCTTTCGACGGTCGCAATCGCGGATCGGGTGCTGGTGATGGAACACGGGCGAATCGTCGAGGATGGTATTCCAGATGAATTGATCGGTGGGTCAGGGCATTTCGCCGGCCTGCACTCCGCCTGGAAGGACTCCCTAGTCTGATCTGCTGGTGGGTCGCCCTTGTCGTTGTTCGAAGGCGATTCGTCTCTTCGAGCGCTACCTGTGCATCTTCCGCTGCGGAACATCCCTGTTGGACGTCTGTGCGTGTATTCGAGCTATGCACGCACCCAGTCGCTCATTACTGGGTTCAGTTGGCTGTCGGCACCGTCGAGACCCTCATGCACCGCACACCAAGAACGTTTCCGCAGAAGCATTCCGGCGTCGGTCGAGCAACGCCGAGACCGCCATGCAGCACACCAAAAATGTTTCCGCGGAAGCGCCAAACAGAACGACTCCGTCGAAATGGAAGTGCGGCGTAGTTGCATATTCCGAAGGTGGAGCCGACTGACCAACCCACCTATAGCGCGGATGAAAATGCACACCGGGGTCGAGCCTCAGCGGCCGTCGTTTCGAAGGTCTGGCAGGTCAACCGAGATCTACCAAAACTTCTCACTGGAACGGGAAGTGGAGCGTCCATGATGACCGGCCGGGAAGAATTTAGACGGCAGCCATGACGGGGAAGAAGATGACGGCAATCCAAGCCAGGATGGACCCAATGGCTCCGCCGAGTGACACCCAGCGCAGCACCGGGAGAGTGCGGGCCATGTACAGGGCTGGTGAAAGTCCGCCCGCTATGACGACATTTGCGACAATTGCCAGAATGGGCTGGTCGATCAACCCAGCGGTGATGACGTAGATCGCGAGCGAAACAATGGCGGCGGCAAAAGCGGCCAAGGTGATCCCGGGTCCCCATGGGGTTGGCTCGCCGCCGGCCCGCCAATCTTCGACCCACTCCCAGTCCCGCTGAATTTCTTGGCCCTCTTCGTCGACCTGAAATCCGCCGCCGCCGCGCGCATCAGCGGCGTTCCCATCCAGAACATAGGCCGAACGGGCCACCAACGAGTCGGCATAGTTGTCCTCGCCCACGTTGGGGGCCGACGCAGATCCAAACTCGGGTACCCAACCAGACACGGGAGCGGTCGGCGCAGTCTCGCGGCCATCTGGTTCCGACATGATTACAGTCTGCCTCGGCCCCTGCGTGCTGAACAACAACGGGTCAGTGAGGTTGGGCCACTGCGGCGAAAGCAATGGCCCCCGCGGTTGCCACATTCAATGAATCCACCCCGGCGGCCATCGGAATCCGCACCCGAATATCGCTGGCCGCCAAAGCTTCGGCCGTCAACCCCGGGCCCTCCGATCCGAGGAGTAGGGCAACACGGGTACCGGCCAATCCGGCCTGCAACAACGGCACTGCAAGTGCTGATGGTGTTAGTGCCGCCACGGTGAAGCCGGCAGCGTGCAACAAACCGACGGCATCGGAAATGGACCCGGGCAAGCCGGCGAACGGGACGCGCAGAACATTGCCCATCGAGACCCGAACACTGCGGCGATACAGCGGATCGGAGCAGCCCTGCGCCAGAAGCACTGCGTCGATGCCCAACGCCGCGGCGTTACGAAACACCGAACCGAGGTTCTCATGATCGCCGACCCCTTCCAACACGGCCACTGTTCGTGCCGAGCGAAGGAGCTCATCTGGGTCGGGCGACGCGACTCGATCAGCGGTGGCCAGGACCCCTCGATTCAGATGAAAACCCACCACTGAAGCCATCACTTGCGCCGAGGCGGAATAGTAAGGCACCTGGACATCAGCCAGATCGGCGGCCAATTCCTGGTATCGCCGAGGCACCCCCAGCAGTGCGCGTACCGGATAGGGCGAAGCCAGAAGGCGCTGCACCACCACCACCCCTTCGGCGATGACTAGGGCACGTCCGCCCGGCCGGTCCGGACGGCGATCGGCCACCGTCAGATCACGGAAGTCGGCCAATCGGGGGTCATCGGGGTCGGTAATTTCAACCAGGTCAGCCACGACTGTCCGGCGGTCGAACATCGGGTGGTTCCACCGGGTCGGGGACATCTGAAACCGGATCGTTGCGACCAAGGTGGGTCAGGCGGTGAAATCCGTGTGCCAAGCCCGCCGACATGCCCTCGCTATCCTCAACCAACGGATTCGCAACATGAACATGCAGTACGGGATAAGTCCTAAATTCCAGACGCACGTGATGTGATCGGGCGATCCACCCGCCAAGCCCGATCGCACCGAGGCTACTGACAGCACCGCCAACAATCAGCGGCGCGCCGCCGCCGGCGTATTCGGCGAGCACTCCGACCAGCGGTGCGATGAAGGGAGTTCCGCCGAGAAATACCAGTGTGTAGAGCCCCATCACCCGGCCCCGCATCCTGGGCGGCGTACTCAGCTGAACGGTGGCGTTGGCTGCGTTCACGAAGACCAACATGAAAAGACCCTGCGGGACAAGTAATATCGCCAGCAGCTCATAGGAAGTGACAAACCCCAGGGACATTTCGATCAGTCCGAAAGCCAGGGCGGACCCAATCAACATTCGTTGCCGTGGCCTGCCCTGCCGCCGAGCCGAAAGAGTGGCCCCGGCAAGTGCTCCGACCGCCAGTGCGGTGGTCAGCAAACCATAGGAAGCGGCGTCCTTGTTGAAGACGATCTTGGCCATGATGGCCAAGGTGATCTGAAAGTTCATGCCGAATGTGGCCACGATGAAGAGCAAAACCAGGATGACGATAATGTCGGCCCGGCCCCGGACGTAGGCAAGCCCCTCTCGCACTTGACCTTTCCCTCTGGCCAGTGGATGTGACGGATGCAGCTCGGCGGGTCGCATCATCGAAAGACCCACCAGCACACCGATAAAGGCCAACGACGAGCCCAGCATCACCCAGCCGGTACCCCAGATTGCGATACCCACACCCGCCACCGCTGGACCAACAATCCGGGCACCGTTGAAGGCCATCGCGTTGAGCGCTACCGCATTTGGCACCTGATCCAGTCCGACCACCTCGGACACAAACGACTGACGAACCGGTCCGTCCAGCGCCGCCACCATTCCGACCAGCAGGCAAATCAGATAGACATGCCACACCTCAACGACATTCAGCACATCCAGCAGGCCAAGGGCCCCCACGCTGAGACCGATCACGGACTGGATCCAGATCATCAACTTCCGCTTGTCGTACCTGTCGGCCAGCGTTCCCGCCCACAGCGAGATCAATAGAGTGGGGCCGAATTGCAAAGCGGTAGCGATCCCGAGAGCGACCGGGTCATCGTCGGTCAGTTGCAGAATCAGCCAATCCTGGGCCACTCGGTTGGCCCAGGTGCCGGTCTGCACGATGATGTTGCCGGTGAAGAAGAGACGGTAGTTACGGATCGCCAGCGAACGAAACATCCCCGCTCGCGGCGGGTTAACGGTGGGCTTTGAAGTGCTGCCGGGCGGGCTCAATTCGTTGGAACTGTCCGATCCGGTCCTTCCTGACATGGACTCAACCACCTGCCAGATTGTTCAAAATTGTGGCCGCCTGCCCCAGCAGGGCGCGATCATCGGCCGATAGTGCCTGAAGTTGCTGCGCCAGCCATCGCTCACGGGCGGCGATCTCCCGCAACACCCGGTCCTGGCCGGCCTGGGTCAGCGAAACCAGGACCTGACGGCCATCGGCCGGGTTATCGCCCCGCGCAATCAACCCGGAGGATTCCAACGCTGCTATCACCCTGGTCATCGATGGCGGCCGGACATTTTCTTTGGCCGCCAGATCACCCGCTGTGACGGCGCCGTCGCGATTTAGAATGGCGAGCACCGACAGCTGGGAAATTGTCAGATCGTCTCCGGTCGATTGTTGGCGCAGTCGCCGGTTCATTCTGTTGAGAGCAAACCGCAGCTCGGCGGCCAACGGGGCGACATCAGGCATTTCCTTAGCCTACCTCACGATATTTCGCGCCAATCACTATCTGCAGAGCTGACACCAGGGACATCGGCCGGCTGGGGTTAGGGTGGTGCGGTGACCGGTCCACAACAACATCACGATGCGGATGCCGGCGACGGCAGAGCAAACCTCAAGCGGGCCACCTCACCGAACGACGTCCCGCCGCTGTTGCCGTCCTACCAGGTCAGTCTGTCGCGGGTGGTGATTTTGGGTACCACACTCTGGTTCGTTGGATTTGTGGTGTTGCTGTTCTTCATCCCGCAGTTGCAGGAGAACGATGCGATGATCTGGTTGTGGACCTGTCTTACCGGCTCGGTGCTCGGGTTGGTCGGGCTGGCGATCTACCGATGGCAGCGCGCCGCTGCACGCCGCGGCTCCCGCGGCGCCCAGACGAGCTCTCTGGACTGACCGAAGCATTCATTCCAACAGTTCGGCCGCCGCGCGAAGAAACTCCTCGGCCCTGGCCAAATCGGCCACCACTTCCGCCGCGGGACGGACGGACTCGACCAAACCCGCAGACTGACCGGCATAGACCGGCGCGTAGCGGACATCGCCGGCCTCGCGAGCAGCCCAGACCTGATCGCCGGCTGCAACAGCGGCCGGACTGCCGGCGGCAAGTTCGTGTTCCCGGCCATGCCAGGCCGCAGTGAATTCATTTCGTAGCGACCTGCCACCGAACTCCGTCGGCCATTGCAGATGCTGAGCGATATCAAAGATGCGCCCGTAGGTGGTGTCGGTCAATTCGGCGGCCAAGATGGCGTCCTGAGCGGCCGGGAAGGTCTCGGCCTCCGGGCAGCAGGTGAAGGCGGTTCCCACCCAGGCCCCGGCAGCGCCGGCCGCGAGGACTGCCGCTACTCCTCTGGCCGTGCCGATGCCGCCGGCAGCAAGTACCGGGATATCGACCTGTTCCAGTACGGCCTGCAGCAGCGGGAGAGTCGCGACCTCGTTGCGGCCGTGTCCGCCGCCCTCGGCACCACGAACCACGATAATGTCGACGCCCATGTCTTCCAGGGCAAAGGCTTCGTGCAAATTTCCCGCCTGCGCCGCGACCGCGATGCCGTTATCGTGCAGTGGAGCCACCCACGGCTCGACATCGCCAAAGCTGACGGCAACAAGATCCGGGCGCTCCCGAATCGCCAACAGAGCCGGCGCTTCGTCCTTGGCCAGCGCCCACGCCATCAGCCCCACTCCGTAGGGTCGGCCGGTGTTCTGGGTTATCTTCAGTTGTCGTTGCAACCAGTCCAGATCCGCTTTCGCGGGTACCCCGATCATGCCAAGAGCGCCCGCTTCGCAGACTGCCGCGGCCAACCGGCCACCGGCAACTCCGGCCATCGGGGCGTTGACCACGGGAACTTGGAGATCGAACTGTTCGGTGAGCCAGGTGCGCATCAGGTCATCTTCGCCCACCGCGCCGAGGAATTGAGCAGCGGCACCCCGGGCGGCTCAGTCAACCCCGAATTCCACCGCTTCGGATTCCGCACCGGTCAGCAAGGCGGTCACCAGATGCCGCAGCGACCAGGACCTGTGGCGGTATGCCAGCAGCCGGCCCCAGCCGGGGGCGGAGCCGTCCACCCAGTAGGACTGTCCGGTCACCCACCAGGTCACCCGATGGGTGACGCCTTCCACCTCAACCGCAAGCATCGGTGTGAACTGCACGCCGTCCAACCATGTGACATCGGCCGGGTCACCGCCCATGGCAAGCCAAGCCTGGATGGCGGCGTCCGGGTTCGACGGCTCCCCAGGACTGGGCCGAAGACTGCTCGAGCCCAACGCGGTCGAGGCCAGGTCCAGATCGAAGAATGCCGCAGTGTTACCAGGATCGCGGCCTCCGGGCACAAGTTCGTCGGCCGCGAGAACCTGCGCCAGCCATGGTTCGTCGAGAACCAACGCATCATTTGCCGCGACCACCGCTCCGGATAGCGTCCGGACCCGATCCGGCGCCACGCCCCGGTCAACTCGCTCGGCCAGCACGGCGACAAGGGCTGCGGTGACCGGCGCAACCAGACCGGTGACCAGCTCACGTCGAGGATCCGTTAGTCGGTCGAGCAATTCTTCCGGGTCCGCCATGAGGGCTCGGGCCAAACTCGTCTGTACGCCGACCATTTCTGCCATCTCGTTACTGATGCCGACTGGTAATACGTCGAACAAGCCTCCGAGATCCGTTGCAGTAGCAAGTTTCCAGTACTTCGGAGGCTGATTCTCCAGGACCGCGAAATTTGCCAACCACCAGCGTGAGTAGCTGATCGGCATCCCGGCCGGTGAGTGCAGACAGGCCAGCGCTTCGCGATTACCGGCGATTGCCGCCAATGCTGCCGGCCACCGATGCGGATCTATCAGGTCCAGGTCTGCGATTGCCGAAAACGAGAGTGACTCAGCCGAGGAATCGACAACTTCGTCCCACCAGAGATCTTCATCCGGGAGGTCGTGGTCCGCACCGGTGGCGTTGTCATCGTGCACAATCCGAAAGTTCGCGAGAACACCTATGCGGGAAAGTGTCTCCGTCCCAAATAAATCCACCAACCGATCCGCGACGAACGGTATATCCGCGTCGGCGTCGATCAGTTCGGCCAGCGGGGAACCGGGCAGCAGCAGTTGCCCGGCCGGCCAAGGTTCATCGTCCGCGCTGGTCAGCACCACATCGGCCAGTAGCCCCGCGGGCGCCAGACCACCCTGGGCTACCAGCGACAGTATGATGGCGGCGAAATCCTCGAAGTGTTCCGCAGGCTCGTCTTGTTCCAGATCTGTTTGGAATGAACGGATCTGGATTTCCACCGAGGGGTCGGCAAGAATTGTCGATGGATCAGCCGTCGTCCCGCCAAGTCGCTGCAGAAGTTGGCGGGAGGCCGCAGATGTGACCGCCTCTGGATCAACTAGTCGCAGCGTTGGCAATGCGCTCATCAACTCTCGCATTGTCTCGACGAAGTTGTCCTGGCTGCCGTCAAGCACTTCCGGAATCAGCAACCCGCGGCCGCCGAGCACGGTACGACCATCGGCCAATGGAACCGGCAAATCGGCAAGGTCCTCGCTGCCTGCGTATCCGAGCAGCTCGTACAGTCGGCCCCAGAACCTCGGACCTCGGCCCAAACCACCCATTGCCGTGGACATCTGAGATGTTTCCAGTGTTCGAACACCCAGCAATCGCAGTGTTTCACCGACCGCAGCCGACTGCGGCGCCGGTAGTAGATTGGGAATGGCCTCGGCCACCATTTCGGCCAATTCATCAGGGGCAGCGGGTAGCACCACCGCTTCTTCGCCGGCCACGACCTCACCCAGGACGGTCAGCAAAAGCTTGGTACTTCTGGCCTTCTCGATGATCGCCAGCCGAAGTTCAGTATCAAGACGACTCAGCCCGAAGCCACCGGGCGGAATCAATCGCAGTCGTTGGGCGGGCTCGCATTTGATCAGCAGGTCGAGAAACCCGGAGATCGCCTCCTTGATCATGAAGTCGGCGAAGGAGCCGGCGGCCAGATGACGTCGGGTGTCATCCACTGGGAACGTCCCGATCAATCTGGCCGGCAACCCAAGTGCTTCGTCGGTAGGCGTTGGCGCGTAGAGGACTTCGTTCTGATTGATTTCATTCAAGCTCCGACCAAGGGGAGCCGCCCAGGTGATCCACCAGTCGCGACGTGCTCGCTCTTCGATCGGACGCTGCTGGGAAAACTCCTGGCTCAACTGCCCGGACCGTCTGGCCAGCTGCCAGGAGGTGCTGGTCTCACCCTCGGTGATCGTGATGAGATCAGGAGCGTCCACTCGTCGGGTGATGGTGCGGTCGGGAAGTTCAATGACATCCAAACCCGACAGCGTCAGCAGCAAATGGTCGCCTACCGCCGCGAGAACTGTTGCAGCATCGATGCCCTCACGCAGCGGCAGCCTGACCTCGGTAACGAACCCGACCGGGATCTTCTGGGCCGGCACCGACCACGGCAACCGTAATATCGGCGGCAGATGGTGACGAAGGGACAGTTCCGCCGACAAATCAGCCGAGTTGACCGCCTCGACCGCAGCAATCGTGCGGTCCAGGCTGAATTCGATACCCCCTGCGGTGGAGTGGATCTGCGGCCGGTCAGTCACGCTGAGAACGGCCGTGAAACCGACCCCGAAGTGACCGGTGCCGACAGCCAGATCGCGTTTTGCCGACGCCCGCAGCGAAGCCATGGCCGCGACACCCTCGCGGGTCAGCGGCGCGCCGGTATTGGCCGCCCGTAATTCTCCCTCGACCACGCTCAGCCGCAGGACGCCGGGTACTCCAGCGGCGATCGCAGCATCCGATGCGTTCGCAGCCAACTCGACGACCACTCGATCTGCGTAGCCGACCAGGACCAACGATTCTTCGGAATTGGCATCCTCGCGAAAGCGGGCCGGAATTCGACCCCAGGTTTCCAACACCGCTTGCCGAATGTCAGTGGCACCAAACGGATCGACGACCGCGCTGTTGCCGGCTCGGCGCCGCGGAGTTTTCTCAGCAGCCACCGTCGGCTCAAGAATCGGAGTCTGATGACTCGATTTCGGCAGCGGGCTGAGCCGGCTCACCATGCTGAACATCCGGGGAACCATCCTGCGTGGGGGTGACCGCGACGATCTCGTCAACCGCGACACCCTCGGCCACATCGTCAATCACTCTGTCGATTGTCAGCCGCTCGTAGACGTCCATGGTGGTTTCGTCGATGATGGCTTCACCAAATCCGGATGGCACGGCTTCGACCACGATTTCCGAGCCGGCACCGCATCCGTAACTACCGTCAACCACGTGCCCGTCGGCCGGAGCCATTTCATTGCCGCAGACACCGAACATCGCGCCGAGAGAGCCGGCCAGCGGCAGGTAGAAAGCACATTCGACGCAGGTCAGCGGGGCGGCCTTGGCCATCTCGCTATCCGGCCCGAAATCACCCTCGTGCCAGCGGGCCGCTGCGTCCTCACGACCGAACCGGCTCATCACCCTGACTCGGCCGATGCCCAGTTCGTGTGCGACATCCTCGACCGCAGGGTCGTCGGATTGAAGGTAGGCCGGTGCCAGCCTGATGTCATTGTCGATCGGCAACAGGATGTCACCCACACCGAGATCACCCGGCCGAAGCCGCTCGGTCCACGGCAACCACTGCGGCGCCACCAGCGATCCTTCGCCGGGCAACATCACGACTTCGCTGACGGTGGGATGGTCTGCATCGACCAAAGCAACCGTCACCGACCAGTTCCAGCCCAGGTAACCGGCGTCCTTGGAGGCAAAACGCAGGGTGATGGCTACTTCGTCCTCCGCTACGGCGTCGATGAATTCCCCCACCGAAGCCGGCGATAATGCCTCTTCCACCGCGGCCGCACGAGCCAGATCGCGAGACTTTTCAGTCGGATCGACCAGATGCCGAACATGGTGGGGATCGGCCGAATTCGCCGATTCGGATGGCTTATCGGGCGTAAATCCGGTCGTGGCATTGCTGCCTGCGGTCACCACTGCTGAAGTCACTCCCCCATGATGCCGCATTTGATCGACTCGGACGAACCCCACCGACCGCACAACGCGACTATTGATACCCGCGTGGGGCAGGATAGTGACTGTGAATCCTTCCGGCCACACCCCTGAGGCTGCTGACGAACCGCGCCGGGTGGAGGCTGCCCGGCGCGCGGCCGGACAATCAGCGGTCGGACAATCGGTGGCCGGTGACCAGCCCAGGGCGACAGCACCACCGGCCGAGTACGACATCGACCCGGATGGCACCCGGCCAACCACCGCCCTGACCCGGCCGGCCGCCGCACCGCCGCAGGTAGCGCCAGCACGAAATCTCGCTTCTCCGTACGGTATGGCGGCGACCCCGCAACGTCCGGTCTATCCGCGGCACATTTCGCCGGCGCAGATTCCCACGGTCTATCCGAGCGGCCCGGTTCGGCCACCCAATTTTCCCCCCGGACCGGCGGGACACGCACCGCCACCTGCTGACCACTATCGAAACGAAGAATATCGCGGGCCCGATCCACGCGATGTCCAGTACCGCCGCGGCGCCGAGGATTCCTATTACGGTCCTTCGCGCCGTGATCGCGGCAACGGGTACGGCGAACCGGAATACCGACCGCCCGAATATCCCGATCCCAGGCACCGCCGCTACCCAGGGCCCGGTTACCGCGAACCCGAACTTCCAGAGCCGCAATACCGAGAGCCGCAATACCGAGAGCCGCAATACCGGGAGCGTGAATACCGCGAGCCACGATATCGCGAGGCCGACTTCCGCGAACCTGGATACCGGGAGCAGGGCCGCGACGGCTACCCGCGCGAGGAATACCGAGACCGTGATGACGATCGCCGTCGTGAGCCTGTCAAGTCCACCAAGCCGCATTATCAGCAGGACTACGACGATAGCCGCGAACTACCGACACGGGATTGGGAAAACTACGACCCCGTCCATTACGGAGACCGCACGACAGATCCACCAGATTCGGAACGGTCCGGCGAGGCCGGCTACAGCAGGGGGGACCGCACGCGACGCCTGAGTGCGGATTACCCAGCCGAGATCGACGACGGACGTGACCCCGAGGTCGGATCTGACCACAACGAAGCGGATCCAGATCTTCGCAAGGACGCTCTGGTCAGACGTCCGACACCTCGAGGTGCCCATCTGCCGCCTTATCAGGAACCGTTGGCAAAGGCTGCTGTGTCGGCAGACCCCGCCGGTCGCCGCACCCCACGCAAGTTGACCGTGACACGGGTCGCGGCAATGCGTAGCCGGGAAATCACCCAACGCGGCGTG
>JBBSRY010000021.1:0-10778 GCA_038242595.1 Mycobacteriales bacterium | reverse complement strand
GGTCGGGAACGCCACGTAGACACCAACAAAAACACCAAGACCCCAGCCAAAGTTGATCAGCAGCCAACCGCCGCCCTCACCTTTACTGTTTTTCAGAATGGCGGTGGCGACCACGCCACAGCCGAGTAACAGGAGAAGCGCCGTGCCCATCGTTTCGTACAGAAAGATGTGGCCGTTACTGAGTTCGGTCAATGTAGTCCTCCATTGGACTGCCCCGGCTTCGTTGCGCGGGGCGATGAACGGTGTCTCGGGCTCGAAGCCCGCACTGCGCCTGTCAGACAGGCCGGGACTGCTGGGAAGCGATACTGGCCGGGGTGTTGTCAGGCAGCTGGTTCTCCCTTCGCGCCAACTCGAACCTCGGGAGCGCCGAGTCTGGCAGCATCGGCCGTTTGGTCGTCCAGCTGCAGCTGCGATTCACGTTCGGCTTCGACTCTGGCGTGATAGTGCTCCACCTCATTGGCAATGGCTGCGTCATTCCATCCGAGCAGCGGTGCGACCAGCTCGGCGACCGCCTGCGCACTGGCTTCGCCTCGGTCCGGAGTGTCGATGGAGACGCGGGTACGACGAGCCAGGATATCGTCCAGATGGAGCGCGCCCTCATGGGAAACCCCATAGTGCACTTCGGCTTTCAGGTACTTCTCAGCGCCGACGACCTCTTCGCCCAGCTCCGGGTGTTCGGCGATCAAAGCCAGGATTTCCTTGATGCCATTGCCGTAACGTCCCAACAGGTGTTCCACCCGCTTGGCCGACATTCCGGTCTCTGCGGCAAGTTTGTCGATATTGTTCTGCAGCGCCTGGTAGCCGTCCGCCCCGATCAGCGGCACCTTGTGGGTGATGGACCTACCGACCCCGGGTAGGCCCTTCACCGCCAAGTCAACAGCGTCCTTGGCCATCACCCGATAGGTGGTGTATTTCCCACCGGCCACGATGACCAACCCCGGAACCGGTGAGACACAGGCATGTTCACGGGAAAGCTTGCTGGTCTGATCTGATTCACCGGCCAGTAGCGGCCGCAGACCGGCATAAACACCCACGACGTCATCCCGGGTCAGCGGCGTTTCCAGTAGACCGTTCGCGTGATCCAGGATGTAGTCGATGTCACCGCGGCTGGCGGCCGGGTGCGCCAAGTCCAAATTCCACGGCGTATCGGTGGTACCGATAATCCAGAAATCATCGTTCCAGGGGCAAGGGATGATAAACAGTAAACTTTTTTCGGTTTCGGTGATCAGTCCAGTTTTGCTCTTGATCTTGTCCCGCGGAATCAGAACGTGGACACCCTTGGACGCGGTGACTCTGAACTGCCCTTTGCCTCCCGTCATCTTTTGAATCTCATCGGTCCAGACGCCGGCTGCGTTGACGGTCCGCTTTGCCCGAACATCGATCTCGCGGCCAGATTCGAGATCCTTGACCCTGGCACCGATGACTTTGTCACCATCTTTGAGGAAGCCGACCACCCTGGCGCTGCTGGCGCATAGCGCGCCGTAGGACGCTGCCGTCCGAGAGATCATCATGGTGTGACGGGCGTCGTCCAACTGCCCCTCGTAGAACTTGATGCCGCCATGGATGGTCTTCTTGCCGCCGGGAAAGTATTGCTGGGTGGTCTTCTTGCTCAGATGCCGCAGGTGGCTGGGCACTCCCCTACCGGCACCGAGAATGTCGTAGACGCCAACGCCGGTTCCGACCCAGACCCGATCGATGATCCGCTTTTCCAGTGGGTAGATGAACTCGACGGGCTTGGCCAGGTGCGGGCAGAGGGTGTCCAGGATCAGCGACCGCTCACGCAGCGCCTCGAATACCAGACGGAAGTTGAGTTGCTTCAGGTACCGCAGACCGCCGTGCACCAGTTTTGACGACCGACTGGAGGTCCCGGAGGCAAAGTCTCGGGCCTCTACCAGACCAACTTTCAGTCCACGGGTGGCTGCGTCCAAGGCAGCACCGGCGCCCACCACTCCGCCACCGATAATGAGGACGTCCAGTTCACCGGAGGCCATTTCATCGAGGGCTTTCTGTCGATTTTCTGGACTCAAAGCCGCTGAGGTGAAGCTCATTTCGTATCGCTCCTCGGATGTATTCGACTTGTGGTCGATACAGTTCTGGTACGCGGCATTCAGTCCCGCTGTCAACCGTAACACGACTGTATCCCCGGTCACACCGGGTCACAATATGTACTGTTCGGCATTACCGAACGACGCTCCGGTCGGCATTGCCGAACCACGGCGCGGCCACGGCGTACCCTTCTCCTCGTGCCGGCAACCGTGCAATCCGTCGAGAGAGCTGCAGCAATGCTGCGTCTGCTTGCCGACGGCAACGAGCCGCTCGGCCTGATGCAGATCGCCACCGCCCTCGGACTTGCCAAGGGCACCGCGCACGGCTTGCTGTACACCCTGCAGGAAGTTGGATTCATCGAACAGGACCGGGCCGGCGGCCCCTACCGGGTGGCGGCAGAGATCTTCGGTTTGGGCTGGGAGCGGTTGGACCTGAACGAGCTGCGATCTAAAGCGATCAATTGGACTGACGCGCTGGCCGCCCGGAGTGGTGAATCGGCCAGAGTCGCTGCATTTATTGATGGCAACGCCGTAGTTGCCCATCACGTGTTCGGCACTGTCATGGGCGAGCAGGAGATCACCACCGGGAGTGTGTTGCCACTGCATGCCGACGCTCTGGGCAAGGTGTTGTTGGCCTTCGACCCCGGCGCTGCCCGCAGCATCCTCGGAACGCAACTGCCGAGTCTGACCTACCGCACGATCACCGATCGATTGGCGCTACAGCGAGACCTGGCCGCCATCAGGGACAATGGCTGGTCGGCTTCGGTAGAGGAGGTCAGCCCAGGGGTGGCCGGCATCGCCGCGCCGGTGCGAGATCACGGTGGCTATATCGTGGCAGCGGTGGGCATCCAAGGAACCGTGGCCCGGATTTGCGACGACCGTTCCAGACCACGTCAACTGCTGATCAATCATGTGGTCCGCGCCGGCCGCGCGATCAGCCGCGAACTCGGACATGGACGAGCCGAATGAGCTCGACCCGCAGGGGGCGCTATGTCGCGGCGCTGGACCAGGGCACCACCTCCACCCGCTGTATTTTGTTCGACGAACACGGTCGATTGGTATCGGTGGCTCAGAAGCAGCACCGCCAGTATTATCCGCAGCCCGGATGGGTGGAGCATGACGCTGCCGAGATCTGGGGGATCACCAAACTGGTGGTGGCGCAGGCGCTCTCCGATGCGGAGGCAACTGCCGACGATGTCGCGGCACTGGGGATCACCAATCAACGAGAGACCGTGGTGCTCTGGGATCGGTTCACCGGGGTTCCGGTGAACCGGGCCATCGTGTGGCAGGACACCAGAACAGCCTCGCTCCTGCCCCGCATCGAGAGGGCCTTGGGCGCCGATGAAATCCGACAAAAGACCGGGCTACCGCTGGTGAACTACTTCTCGGGCCCGAAGATGATGTGGATGCTGGAAAATGTGCCCGGCCTACGACACAGGGCCGAGGCCGGCGACATTCTGTTCGGCACGATGGACTGCTGGCTGACCTGGAATCTGACCGGTGGCGTTGATGGTGGGATTCACGTCACCGATGTGACCAACGCCAGTCGCACCATGCTGATGAATCTGCGCACATTGGATTGGGATCCCGATCTGCTGACCGCGATGTCCGTGCCGCCCAGCATGTTGCCGACCATCCGCCCAACAATTTCGGTGGTGGGTCTCACCGCCGACCCGATTGCCGGGATCCCGATCGGCGCGGTCATCGGCGACCAGCAGGCATCGCTTTTCGGTCAGACAGCTTTTGACGCCGGCCAGGCCAAATGCACCTTCGGTACCGGCAGTTTTTTACTGCTCAACACCGGTACTGAAATTGTCAGTTCCAGCCACGGGCTGATCTCCACGGTGGCCTATCAGGTGGCCGGCGAGCCGGCGGTCTACGCCCTGGAGGGCTCGGTTGCCGTGGCCGGTGGTTTGGTGCAGTGGTTGCGGGACAGCCTTGGCTTGATCAGATCGCCCGCTGAGATCGAAACTCTGGCAGCAACTGTTCCCGATAATGGTGGATGCTATGTGGTGCCGGCCTTCTCGGGACTCTTCGCGCCCTACTGGCAGACGGCCGCCCAGGGCATCATGGTCGGATTGACGGCCTACGTGACCAAGGCACATATTGCCAGAGCCGCCTTGGAGGCCACCGCCTGGCAGACCTGGGATGTGCTGGATGCGATGAACGCCGACGCCGGGATTGTGGCCATCAGCCTGGCCGTTGATGGTGGTATGACCGCCGATAACCTTTTGATGCAAATGGTTTCCGACTTCCTGGATATCCGGGTGCTGCGGCCGCTGATGGCCGAAACCGTCGCGCTGGGGGCGGCCTACGCGGCGGGACTGGCTGTTGGATATTGGCCCGACCGCGCGGTACTGCGGCAGAACTGGCAACTGGCGGCGCAATGGCAACCAAAGATCGACCCGGCGCGCCGCAGGGCTGAGATGGCCAGTTGGCGTCATGCCGTCTCGTTATCGGCGGCATGGGGACGACGAGAAGACTCTGCCCCGTAGTGGCGCACCCACCAGCCGACCGCGGCCAGATGCTCGGCATCTTCGGGCGGGTCCAGTAGTGCACCGGGCAGGTAGTCAGGGCGCGTTGACAGCACCACCCGATGTTCGGCGTTCAGCACCACGAAGTCCTGTTCGGGTTCCACCTGTTGCAGCACCAGCCGTTCCAGTCGACTCACCGGTACGTCAGCTCCGGCCACCCCCAGGAAAGTACTGCCGGCCAGAATCGGCATCGTCAAAGTAAGGATGTATCGCTCGGTGCCGTGTACGTCGACATAGGGACCCAACACATGGCGAAGCCCGGTGCGTCTTGGCACTTCAAACCAATCGGCGGCGGCGTAATCGTAGAACCCAAGGCTGCGCGGATTGAGATCGGCATCGAGTTGTTGAATGGTGCCGTTGACTGATTGCCACCATTCCAGACGAAGCGGATGAGAGGCCAGAATGCCAGGCTCCAGGATGATCCCCATACCTAGCGCGATTTGATTCGGCCGGTCCAACAGTTCCTGGATCTGCGGCCGCATTTGGTTCACCTGGGAGTCGTTGAGAGACCCGGACCAATTGACCAGTAGCCCATCTCGTAACGCCGCTACATCATTGAAGACTCCTTCGACGACCGCGGCGATCACCCGGGTGAGTGTCATAGTGCCTCTCTTCCGGGAGCTACCTGTTGGACCGCCTTCGGACGACTGGCCACCAGATACGCCTGGACCAGCCGGACCGTATCGCGCCCGACCTGCGCCTCGGTTTCGGCTCGCGCCGCCTCCGGGTCCCGTCGTTGGATGGCAGCCACGACTGCAAGGTGGCTGGATACGGTGCGCTGCAAGGTATCTGGCGACCAAGCGGCGGACCAGCCGAGTAGACCCAGTTCGACCTGCAGATCGATCTCCTCTCGGGCCAACCGCACCGATTGAGCAGCCGCGGCCACCTCGATGTAGTACCGACCATCGATCCGGCGTTGCTCTTCACCGGTTCGACCGGCCGCCAGCCGAGCGCAGACCTCGCCAAGCCGGCCAAGTTCTACTGTTGATGCCCGTTGAGCGGCCAGCCGGGCAGCGGTGCCGGCCAATCCGGCATGCAGATCACCCAACTCCCGTAGGTCCGCACTTGCCACCTCGCGTAGCCGATCGCCGGCCAGTCGAGCCAGCGCCACCGGGTGTGCCCGGATGAAGGAACCACCCCCGCGGCCACGACGGGTGTCGATCAGTCCGCGATCCCTCAGCTCCGCCAAAGCATCTCGCAGCGTCATGGTCGATACCCGGAGTGCGGTGGCCAAATCCTGTTCCGACGGCAACCGATCACCGTCGGCAATGAGACCAAGAGCAATGGCGCTACCCAGCCGGCGGACGACAGCTTCGATACGACCCGCACCGTCGTCGAGGGGCGCGAAGACCGCCTGACGCGCATCACCGGTGAGCAGTCGCACCCGCACAGTTTGCACGTTGCTTTTGCTTCCGCCGAAACCGGTGCCGCGGTTTCGATCACCTCTTGCCGTTAAACCTGCGATCCCATAGGTTTGAGTGACGCTCCTCACTCCGTTTGCCCGCCGCAACACCGGAGGTACCTTCATGACGCAAGTTCAGCCTGAGCACGATCAGAGGCAACCGGACGGCCTTGACAAACCGTTCACGCCCGGATCCACCGATAGCCCACCTGGTTTGGTGGACCTGGGGGAGACGATCGTGCGCCCGGTGGAGATTCACCTTACCGATCGACGGACCAAGGAGTTTGTCGAGGAATGGCGCAACGCCTCATACAACTGTTACTCCTCCGGGCACAAGTTCTGCCGCGAGGTCTGCCCGGTGATGCAGGTGACACGCAACGAATCCTGGACGCCGACCGCATTCCATGCCAATGTCGTCGCGATGGAGCGTGGCGAACTGGACATCGCCGATATCGCTGCCGACTACGTCAACTGCACTCAGTGCGGGGCATGCGAACTACGGTGTCCCAACACCCTTTTCACCGGAGACTTCTATCGCTTCCGAACCCGCACCGTTGACGTGGTCAAGGCCGTCCGTGCGTTGGCGGTGGAGAGCAATATCCACCAACCGCAGTGGAAATCCTGGAACGAGCGGACCGACGATCGCACGCATGAACCGGTTCTCGGGGACACCCCGGTCAGCCAGGACCACGTGCGGGATTGGTCTGATGGGCTGAATATCGCGATCGGCGGTGAAACGGTGCTCTTCGTGGACTGCGAGGCAGCGTTTTACCGCACCGCAGTCCCCCGCGCGGTAGCCCAGACCCTGCAACTGGCCGGATATGAGTTTGGACTGATGGATGAACAATGGTGCTGCGGCGGCCCGGCCGCCGAGATGGGGTACGTCGAGCAGGCCAAAAAGTTCGCCCGGCACAATTTGGACAACTGGAAAGCCACCGGCACCAAGCGGGTTCTGGTACTCGACCCGCACGACTACATTTCCTTTACCGAGGATTACCCCAAGTATTTCGGTGCCGAATTCGATATCGAGATCGTCCTGGTGGTCGAACTGTTTGCCGAACTCATCCGCGAGGGCAAGCTGAGACCCCACATTGCGCAGGAACGAACAATCACCTACCACGACCCGTGCCGACTCAATAAGCGCAAAGGGATCTGGAAGGAACCCCGGGAGATCCTTCGCTCCATCCCGGGTTTGGTATTCAATGATGTCGACCGGGTGACCCAGTGGTCCTATTGTTCCGGTGGCGGTGGGGGTCTCCCGGTGGAGAAACCTGAGTTGACCCAGGCCATCTCGGCCAGTCGTCTACAGAAGGCCGCCGAACTGCAGGTGGACACCCTGGTCTCGGCCTGCCCGTGGTCGGAACGGCCGCTGGCCGAGGCCGGGGACGCCCAGAACATCGACGTGGTTGATCTTCACGAGCTCCTCGCCCAATCGCTCGGCATCACAGTCGGCGGAAGCCGAGGTGAGGTCGGTGATCGGCGCGGCGCCGGCGGTTGCGGTGGCGCGGGCTACCCGGGTCTGGCCGAACGCACCGGTACCGCGGGACCGCCCCCCGCCTCCGGGAGCGGTGGCGGTGGCGGCTGCGGCTGCGGTGGGGGCTGCGGCTCCGGTGGCGGCTGCGGCTCGGGCGGCGGCTGCGGATGTGGGGGCCACTGATGACCATCACCCCGGAACGGCTCTCGGTCGACCGCGTTGACGAGGTAGTCAGGGCGCTGCGCACGGTGCTGGCCGATGAGCAGATCCTGACCAGCAAAACCGATCGCTACAACCGGGCCAGGGTGCCGGCGCCATTTCCGGTTCATCGCTGGGGGGAACGGGTTCCGGATCTCGCGGTATTACCGGTCAGCACCGAACAGGTCGCCGCGATCGTCCGGATTGCCAATGAATACCGGATTCCGGTGGTCCCGCGAGACGGTGGCACCGGTCTATCCGACGGGGCGGTTCCGCTTCGTGGCGGCATCGTTGTCGACGTCAAGCGGATGAATCAGATTCACGAACTGGACCTGATCAACCGTACGGTCACCGTCGGAGCCGGTATCAGCATGCTCAAACTCAACGAGGAGCTGGCAAAACACGGATTGTTCTATCCCGACGATCCAGCGTCCTATCCATGCTCGCTGGTCGGTGGCCGGATCGGCACCGGTGGTTGGTCGTTGATCGGCTCCCGATACGGCCACACCCGTGATCTGGTCTTGAGTTTCGACCACGTATTACCCACCGGTGAGATCATGCACGTCGGTGACGGTATCGGGCAGAAGATCAGCAAGTCCTCCAGCGGATATCAACTCAAACACCTGTTCATGGGTCACCAGGGCACCCTCGGCATCGCCACCAGAGCAACCCTCAAGCTGTTCCCGAAACCGGAAGCAGAACTTTCCCCGTTTTGGGCCTTCGACAATTACGACGATGCCTACGCCTGCACCGGGGCGCTGGCCAGGGCCGGGGTGGCCACCTTCGCCGGCGCCGTGCTGTTCGATGAATACAAGGTTGCCTACCTGCGGCGCGACGACGAGGCCTACATCCCGCAACCGAAAGACGTTCGGGCATTGGTGTGTTCGGTGATGTACGGCTGGGAGGACGAGGTCCGGGCCGGCGGAAAACGACTGTTCCGCATCGCCCGCGAACACGGTGCCCGGTACCTGGGCGATGAGATCTCCCAGGGCGACTGGGCAGCACGGCATGATCGTTATGCCACGCCGCTACACGGACGTACCAAGGCCGGCCAGGTGGTACCGATGAGCTGGCACTGCGAGGACGCGGCGATCAACTACTCGCAACTGCCGGCAGTCTCCAAGGCCTGGCATGCCATCATTGCCGATCTTCGACGCAAAACCGATGTCTTCGACGACTGGGGAATGTTCACCTATACCTCCGGAAACACCGGCGTGGACTACCTCACCGAAATCGATGTCGGGATCTGGGAACAACAACTCGATGATGCCGCCTGGGAAATGTGGGTGAAGGCCAAACGCGATATCGCGGCAGTGTCGTTGGCCAATAACGGTTCCATCAGCGCCTGTCACGGTTCCTGCCGAGACGGCGAGGTCGATCTGGTACCCGATGAACTGGGTCGTGGTTTTGACCTGATGCTCGACATCAAACGAACGCTGGACCCGAACAACATCATGAATCCAGGAAAGTACCTGCTGGATCGAGCTTACGAGGGACACGTCTGATGGCCACCAGTGAAACCGGCAAAGTCGGCTACCGCCGCGCCGAGCAGTACACCCCACCGGCTCCGGAACGGGCCTCCGATGTTGCCATCACCACCTTCGAGCATGTGTGGGAAGTCGACCCGCGACTCATGCAGACCTGGGTGTTACAACAGGAGTTTCCGAACTGGGACACCCTGCGCATCATGAACTCTCGCCATGATCACCTGGAGTGGATGCACAAACACTTTGCCGACAAGGTGGTCACCGGATCGGAACTGCTGGCCGAAATAGAAGCCGAGGATTCAGTATGATGAAGTCCGGCCCGACCACGGGGGGCACGATCGACGACGATGCGGCCGCTCTGGCAGCCTTGGGTTACACCTCTGAGTTCAAGCGAGAAATGAGTGGCTGGGCGAACTTTTCACTCGGCTTCACCTACCTTTCGCCCGTAGTCGGAATCTATTCCCTATTCGCCATTGCCCTGATGACCGCCGGCCCGGCGATGATCTGGTGGCTGGTGATCGTCGGTATTGGACAGTTCCTGGTGGCGTTGGTCTTTGGTGAAATTGTCTCCCAATACCCGCTGGCCGGTGGTATCTACCCCTGGACCAGGCGACTCTGGGGCCGAAAGTGGGCCTGGATGGCCGGCTGGATCTACATGATCGCCCTGGTCGCCACCATTGCCTCGGTGGCCTACGGCGCCGGGCCGTATCTGAGTGCTCTGGTGGGTTTTGACGCTGCGGTCTCCGCTACCGTCATCTGCGCGCTGGCGATCATCCTGATCGCCTGGGCCATTAACATGGGTGGCACGAAATGGCTTGCCCTGGCAGCGATCATTGGCTTCACTGCCGAGTTGGTGGGTGCGCTGGTGGTGGGCGGTTGGCTGTTGATCAGCGAACGAAACCAAGGCCTGGGGGTGCTCTTCGAATCGTTCGGGGCAGGTGCGCCTGGCGACTTTGCTTTTGCCTTCCTCGCTGCGGCATTGATCGGTGTCTTTCAGTACTACGGGTTTGAGGCCTGCGGCGATGTTGCCGAAGAAGTACCGAATCCGACTCGCCGTATTCCCAAGGCCATGCGGATGACGATCTACGTCGGCGGAGCCGCCGCCATTTTCGTCTGCCTGTCACTGGTACTTGCCGTCGAGGACTACGCGGCGGTGATCTCCGGCGAGGACGCTGACCCGGTTACCACCGTTCTGCACAATGCTTTTGGCGTGAACGGCACCAAGGTGGTGCTGGCCGTGGTGATGTTGTCATTCCTGTCCTGCGTGTTGAGCTTGATGGCCGCGGCCAGCAGACTGATGTACGCCTACGCCAGGGACGATATGATCATGGGGTCGCCTCTGTTGCGGGTTTTCAATAAAGACCGGCATGTGCCGCCCTACGCAATGCTTGTTGCCGCGGTGGTGCCGGCCCTACTGGTGCTGCTATCGCTGCTCTCGGCGCGAGCCCTGACCACCATCATTTCCTTTGCCACCCTTGGCATTTACCTGGCATTTCAGATGGTGGTGTTGGCTGCCTTGCGCGCCCGACTGAAGGGCTGGCGCCCGACGGGCCCGTTCCAACTTGGCGCCTTCGGGATTCCGGTCACCGTGGCTGCCCTGGTCTACGGCGTGCTGACCATGATCAACGTCGGCTGGCC
>JBBSRY010000020.1:0-10779 GCA_038242595.1 Mycobacteriales bacterium | reverse complement strand
GTTCACCTCGCCGGCAAATGCCCTGCCACCCCCTCCGGTCAATCCGTCCGATGACGAAATCAGCCAGAGCCAGACCGATTCGGCCAATGCTTCGGTAGAGGTGGGACGACTGTCGGGCCTGGTTGTCATCACGCAGGGCAATATCGACCGGCTCAAGAACGATATGGAGCTCAAAGCAGAGCTGGCACACAAGGCCGCCATCGATCTTGATCTGGCCAATCAGGATGCGGTCAACGCCGATATTGCTGCCGATTCAGCAGCCACCGACGCTGCCGATTCCCAGGACGCCATCGATCTGGCCCAGGACAAGGCCAACGGCTTCGCTGCCGCGTCCTTCCGGCAGGGCTCTGAATTGGGCTCGCTGAGCGCGCTTCTGGACTCCGGCAGTGCCAATGATCTCCTGCAGCGGCAACAGTTGCTCGGAGCTATCTCCAAGTCACAGCTCAATGTTCTCGAGGAGTTGGACAACGCCAGGGTTGCCAAGGCCAACCTCGACGCTGCCGCTCGGCAGGCCCTGTTGGATGCCGAAGCTGCACAGACAGCGGCCGATGCGGCCAAGGTTGAGGCCGATCGGGCTCAAACCGATGCCGCCAACGCTTTCACCGTGGGACAGGCCGAACTCGAGGCTCTCCAAACTCAGCTCAATGATCAGCAGATCGCTTACGAAGCCGCTGCCAACACGGTGGCATCGCTGCAGGATCAGCGGACCAAGTACAACGACTGGCTGGTACTCAAGGCCGCAGAGGAAGAGCGTCTGCGCAAGGAAGCCGAAGCTGCCGCTGCGGCCGAAGCCTCCCGGGTCGCAGCCGAAGCGGCCAAGGCCCAGGAAGCCGCCCGAGTAGCCGCCGAACAGGCAGCAGCAGCGGTGGCAGCCCAGGCCGCGCAGGAACGAGCAGCGGCCGAAGCGCAGGCAGCGGCTCAGGCTGCCGCCGAAGCCGAAGCGGCCCAGCAGGCGGCCCGTGACGCCGCAGCACTCGCCGCCCAACAGGCTGCCGAGGCTGCCGCTGCCGCTGCCGCAGTTCCGTTCTACGCAACCTGTGATGATGCTCGAGGCGCCGGTAAGGGCCCGATGAATACCAACGACCCCAGCTATCGGCCAGAGCTGGATCCCAATGGGAACGGCATCGCCTGCGAGGGCCAGAACACCGCTGCTGCTCCCACCCCCAGCGCGCCGGCCGCCGAGGAGTACTACGTCACCTGTGACGCCGCTCGCGCCGCGGGTCGGGGTCCGATCAACAAGGGAGAGTCCGGTTACCGGGCCGAACTTGATCCCAACAGCAACGGTGTCGCCTGCGAGGGCAAGACGCAGTACTTCGAGTCCATCGGTGGCGGTTCCAACACAGGCGCCAGCGGATCGGTGGCGTCCGCGGGCGATCGTGGCCAGATCATCATCAATTCAGCTCTGCAGTGGCTCGGTACCCGGTACTCCTGGGGCGGCGGCAACTCGCGAGGTCCCACTGTGGGCATCCGCGATGGAGGTACGGCCGACTCCTACGGCGACTACATGAATGTCGGCTTCGACTGCTCGGGTCTGGTGCTGTACGCCTACGCGCAAGTTGGCGTGAGTTTGCCGCACTACTCCGGCTACCAGTACCAAACCGGACGGAAGGTCTCCCGGGACAACCTCCAACCGGGCGATTTGGTGTTCTGGGCCAACAACACCTCCAATGCCGCGACTATCCACCACGTCGCAATCTGGGTGGGTGACGGCACCATCATCGAGGCGCCGCAGTCCGGTTCTTACGTCAAGGTGTCCCCGATGCGCTGGAACGGGTACATCGGCGCATCGCGTCCGGGTAGCTGATCGTGCTGGACGCCGCCGTCATCGTTGCCGGCGGGGGTGCAAAGCGTCTAGGCGGGATCGATAAAGCACTGCTGACCTTTGACGGTCGTTCGCTGCTGGACGGGGTGTTGTCCGCAGTGGGGGACGTGGTGACCGTGGTGGTCGGCCCACGCCGGTCGACACCGCGGCCCGTTCTCCATGTGACCGAGAATCCGCCCGGAAGTGGCCCGGCCGCCGGTATTGCTGCCGGTATCCGGGCCCTGGTCTCAGAGGCCCCCGCTGCACGAGTTGTTGCGGTGCTGGCGGCAGATCTCCCCGGTATCAGCGTTGACTCCATCAATCGACTATGCGCCGAGCTCGACGAGTCGGGCGCGCCCGGTGCCATCTTCACCGATCTCGCCGGACACGAGCAGTGGCTCACCGCGGTCTGGCAGCTCCAGGCCCTGACGAGTGTGCTTGAGACCAGGCCCAGTTGGGTGGGGGCATCAGTCAGATCACTGCTGGCCATGCCCGGAATTCGTTTGGTCACCGGGTCGGCCGTGGAGACGGCCGATATCGACACTCCGTCCGATATCGAAAGTTGGCCAGGATTACGCACAGACTCGCAAATGCAGAATGGGGAAAGCGGACCCGCTGTCGGTGGATAGTCACGTAGCGTTGAGTCTTGGATCACCCGTGCTCACCTGTCTCGATGTCGGGTCGTCGCGCGATCCAACGAACTCGTTTCCCCGTACACGAACCTTGATTCACAGCGCTAGGAGAACAGCCGGTGTCGGCAGACCCCAGGAACGGTTACGGTGCCCAGCCGGTCACCGTGGACAAGCAGTCAGCACCTCAGGTACCCCAGATGGCGCAGAACAATAGTCCTCAGCGGCCTCACCAGCCGGGTCCGACTTCCGATGCCGCGCTGCTGGAACGCACCATCTTTGAAGTCAAGCGCGTCATCGTCGGGCAGGATCGCCTGGTCGAGCGCATTCTGGTCGGTTTGCTTGCCAAGGGTCACCTCCTCATCGAGGGTGTCCCCGGCGTGGCCAAAACCCTCGCGGTGGAATCTTTTGCCCGGGTGGTGGGCGGCACATTCTCGCGTATTCAGTTCACTCCCGACTTGGTGCCCTCGGATTTGATCGGAACCAGGATCTATCGGGCCGGCCGGGAGGAATTTGATACCGAACTCGGCCCGGTGTATGCCAACTTTGTCTTGACCGACGAGATCAACCGGGCGCCGGCCAAGGTGCAGTCGGCACTGCTGGAGGTGATGGCCGAGCGGCAGGTATCCATCGGCGGTGTCACCTACACGATGCCCAACCCGTTCCTGGTGATGGCCACCCAGAATCCAATCGAGAACGAGGGCGTCTACCCGCTGCCGGAGGCCCAGCGCGATCGGTTCCTCTTCAAACTGCTGGTCGGCTACCCGGAACCGGAGGAGGAACGCGAAATCGTTTACCGGATGGGTGTTTCCGTTCCGGTGGCCAACGAGGTGCTGCCGATCGCGGAACTGGCCAGACTTCAGGATGTCGCCTCCAATGTCTTCGTCCATCACGCTTTGGTGGACTACGTGGTCCGCTTGGTTTTTGCGACCAGGACGCCGGCCGAACATGGCATGGCCGATGTTGCCAGTTGGCTTTCCTACGGCGCCTCGCCGCGTGCCACGCTGGGAATGATCGCCGCTGCCAGAGCTCTGGCGCTGGTTCGTGGCCGCGATTTTGTCGTGCCGCAGGATGTCATCGATGTCGCTGCAGATGTGCTCCGTCACCGACTGGTGCTCTCCTACGACGCACTTGCCGACGGTATCCAGGTTGAAACCATCCTGACCCGCTTACTGCAGGCCATCCCGCTGCCACAGGTGAGCCCCTACGTCGCCGGTCCGAGATAGTTTGCAGACGTGAGAATGTTTCACCGAAATCCCTTGGTTCTGCGATGAGCCAGAGCCAACACTCATCGGCTGCCAAAAGCATCAACCCGCCATCCTTCGCCAATCCGGAAAAATTGGATGGCGCGCTGAACAATTTGGAACTCACGGTTCGACGCCGGCTGGATGGTCTCCTACAGGGCAATCATCTCGGGCTGGTTCCCGGGCCGGGCTCCGAGCCGGGGGAGGCCAGACCGTACTACCCGGGCGATGATGTGCGACGGATGGACTGGTCGGTCACCGCCCGCACCACCGAGGCCCACATCCGGCAGACGGTGGCCGATCGCGAACTCGAGACCTGGGTGGTGGCAGATCTTTCCGGCTCCCTGGACTTCGGCAGTGCGCACTGCGAGAAACGGGATCTGGTGATTGCTGCCTGCGCGGCGGTAGCCCATCTGACCCAGGGCGGGGGCAACCGTATCGGCGCCGTCATTGCCTCCGGTACCGGTATTCATCGGGTGCCGGCCAGGGGTGGTCGACCCCATATTCAATATCTGCTCCGGACCTTGGCCGGAACCGAACGCGCCGAGATCGGCCGGCGTGGCGATCTGGTGGCCGCCATCGAGCAGTTGCGCCGGCCGCCTCGTCGGCGGGGACTGGCCGTGGTGATCTCCGACTTTGTCGGCCCCATCGACTGGGCGCGATCTTTGCGGGCACTCAACGGCCGACACGATCTGTTGGCGGTGGAGGTGTTGGACCCGCTGGATCTTCAGCTACCCGATATTGGTTTGGCCACCCTGATGGACCCGGAATCCGGTCGCACCAGGGAAGTTCGGACGACGGCTGGTCTGCGTGAAGAGTTTGCCGCCCAGGCAGCGGCACATCGGCAGGAGGTCTCGACCGCACTGCGTCGGGCCGGCGCCGCTCAGTTGACCCTGCGCACCGATCGGGACTGGGTGGCCGATGTTCTTCGTTTCGTGATGGGTCGCAAACGGGGCTGGACCGGTTCCACCGCCAGAAGCGCTGATGGCACCGCACACGCGGGTACCACTGCGCCGGTGGTTCCGGCCGGTCATGCGGCCGGCGGGCCGATCACCGGGTGGCAGCGATGAGGTTTGCCTATCCGGGATGGTTCGGACTCGGCGCTGCCGTAGTGGCGCTGCTGATCGGCTATCTTTTCGTCAACGGCCGGCGTAAACGGCACACACTTCGGTTTGCTTCCCTTGACCTGCTGGACCGGATTGCGCCCAAGCGTCCCGGACCGGTCCGACACATTCCGACCGCACTCATGCTGATCGGGATCTGTCTGCTCACCATCGCCGTCACCGGTCCTACCGAAGAGGTCAAGGTGCCGCGTAATCGGGCGACTGTCATGTTGGCCATTGATGTCTCGCTGTCGATGGAAGCCACAGACGTGAACCCCAACCGGTTGGTGGCCGCGCAAGAGGCGGCCACCCAGTTTGCCGAGGAACTGACTCCCGGGGTAAATCTGGGCATCATCGCCTTTGCCGGCGTGGCCACCGTCCTGGTCTCTCCGACCACCGACCGAAATCAGGCAGTTCAGGCAATCGCCGATTTGAAACTGGATCAGCGGACCGCGACCGGTGAAGCGATCATTTCCGGATTGCGTGCCATTGAGGCGTTCACCAAGACAATTTCCGGTGCCGAGGGACCGCCACCGGCCCGCATCGTGCTGATGACCGATGGCAAGCAGACGACCGGGCGGGATGCGTTCGAGGCGGCGCAGGAAGCGGCTGACTCTGCGGTGCCGATTTCCACTATTTCATTCGGTACCGACAATGGCTCCATTGTGCTTCCGGACGGCACCCCGGTGGAAGTGGCGGTGGACGAGGAATCGATGCAGGAGATAGCCAGGATCTCCGGTGGAGATTTCCATACCGCTGCCACCGCTGAGGAGCTCAAGACGGTGTACTCGCAGCTGGGCGAGCAAATTGGTTACGAGCTCAAGGAGCAGGACAATTCTCGTCCTTGGCTGCTGGCCGGGACGATTGCCGTCCTCATCGCCGCCGCCGCCTCGTTGGTGATCACCCAACGGATTCCGTAATTCAGCTTTTCAGCTCTCGGTTACCGGCGAGTAATGCAAGCAACGGATAGCGTTACCACCCCGGGACCGACAAACCTGAGCTATGCCGCGCGCCCGCCGGAGGTCCGGATGCGGCGCAGATGTTGTTGTTCTGAAGTCTTGCAAACAGATGTCGCCGCATGTGTGGCGGCCGGATGGAGGTATTGGTGAGCCAGGAAACTGGTCGGTCGGTGTTGGTCACGGGCGGCAATCGCGGTATCGGTCTGGCCATCGCGCAGGCGATGGTTGCAGCAGGCCACCGGGTGAGCGTGACCAGCCGCAGTGGCGAGGCTCCCGATGGTCTGACGGCGGTAAAGTGCGATGTCACCGACGCCGCCTCGGTCGACGCCGCCTTCACCGTGGTGGAAGCGGCACAGGGTCCGATCGAAGTACTCGTTGCCAATGCCGGTATCACCGATGACACGCTGCTGCTTCGCATGTCGCAGGAGCAGTTCACCTCGGTAATCGATACCAATCTGACCGGTGCCTACCGTGTCTCCAAGCGGGCGGCGAGCGGAATGCTCCGCAAACGCTGGGGGCGGATGATCTTCATCTCCTCGGTGGTCGGCCTGTCCGGTGGGGCCGGTCAAGTGAACTACGCCGCATCCAAAGCCGGATTGGTCGGCGTGGCCCGGTCGATCGCGCGTGAATTGGGTTCCCGCAATATCACCGCCAACGTGATCGCCCCCGGTTTCGTCGACACCGACATGACGCGGGAACTCTCCGACGCCAGGCGAACCGAAATCCTGAAAATGGTTCCACTCGGCCGCTATGCAGCTACCTCGGAAATAGGTTCCGCGGTGGTATTTCTTGCCTCCGATGCCGCGTCCTACATCACCGGCGCTGTGCTGCCGGTGGACGGCGGCCTCGGTATGGGCCACTGACCTTCGCACGCACCTGAGTCGCATACGCATTTCATCCGCACAGTTCCCGAAGAAGAAGGTATTGATACATGACTGGATTGCTTGCCGGTAAGAATTTGGTGATCACCGGAGTGATCACCGAGGCCTCGATGGCCTTCCATACCGCCCGTTTGGCCCAGGAAGAGGGCGCCAATGTGGTGCTCACCGGTTACGGCCGGATGTCCCTGGTCGAACGCATCGCCAAGCGGTTGCCGAAGCCGGCCCCGGTGATCGAACTCGATGTCACTGACGCCGAGCAACTGGCGACCCTGGCTGACCGGGTCAAGGAGCACCTGCCCACGGTTGACGGTGTCCTGCACGCCATCGGGTTCGCGCCCGGTTCCGCCCTCGGTGGCGACTTCTTAGCCACCCCGTGGGCCGATGTGGCCACCACGGTTCACACCTCGGCCTATTCTCTGAGTTCGTTGTCGGCGGCGTTGCTCCCGTTGATGAGCGCCGGCGGCTCCATCGTGACCCTGGACTTCGATGCCAGACAGGCTTGGCCGGCCTACAACTGGATGGGGGTGGCCAAGGCCGCGCTGGAGTCCACCTGCCGGTACCTGGCCCGCGAACTCGGAGCCAAAGGCATTCGGATCAACCTGGTTTCGGCCGGACCCGTCCGGACCATTGCCGCCAAGTCGATCCCGGGGTTCGCCGATCTGGAAAGCGCTTGGGCCACCCGAGCGCCGCTGGGTTGGAACACCTCAGACCCCACGCCGGTCGCCAAGGCCTGTGTGGCGCTGTTCTCTGACCTGTTCCCGGCAACGACCGGCTCGATGATCATGGTCGATGGTGGATTCCACGCGCTCGGGGTGGCCACCGGTGAGATCAGCAATAGCTGATCGGAACTATCACCGCACCAGGACGCCGCGGCGGTTCGGTTTTCGGCGAAAAACCTGTTTGAAACCCTGCCTCGTGGGTACTTTCCTTTTACCGATTGGCCAGTAACGGCCGGTCGCTGAGCTAGCGAGGAGACAGATATGAGTCTTGGAGACAAGATCAAGCACGCCGGCGAAGATGCCATGGGCAAAGTGAAGGAAACCACCGGCAAGGTGACCGACAACGAAGAGTTGGAAGCCAAGGGGCAGGCCCAGCAGGCCGGCGCCAATGTCAAGCAGGCTGGCGACAGCGCCAAGGATGCCGGAAACGACCTCCTGGGGCGCTAGTCCTTATACCTGAACTCGCTGAACGGCGGCTTCGGAGTTTGTCCCACACCGGGACCGACACCGAAGTCGCCGTTCAGTCTTTTCCGGGTGAGTGAGGCTGTGATGCGCGGCCGGGACGATGGTGCGAGCCGCCACTACCGCTGGGGGCTGCCGGCCTTCGATGCGCCGGCCAGCGCCACAGCTGCGAGCCGGCCGGTCCGTACCGCCGATGCCAGCGGCCTGAGCGCATCATCGATCGCGCCCAACTCGTAGCGCGACACCGCACCGGTTTCATATTGGACGGCGACCGCGAGTAGCGACTGCAGGGACACCACCTTGGCCAATAGCGCCGAGGCCCTACGGTGCGTACCGGGCGGGAGCGCAATCGTGGCCGCGCGCATATGATCAGCGATTTCATCTCGCACCCGCGCGCTATCTCGAGCGATGTCCAGCGCCATCAACCGTTTGGTAGCACTGCGGATGGCATCGTCGAGTTCCAATTCGGCTTCCAGCACCGATGGCACGCAGGCGGCTCGAACCGGGGGATGGGAGCTGGCTTGGACAGATCCTGAACCGTGACTGGAATAGATCCGCCACAGTCCGCCGATCGGAACAATAGCGATGGCGGTCTCGGGCAACACCACGGTGGCGCCGGCGTCCAGGGCAGGTACCAGGGCGGGTGAATTGGCCGGCAGACCCCGAAGATCGCCTGGCACCGGCAGCACCAGAGCGGGGGCACCACCTTCTCTCAGCAGCCCGAGTAACCCGATGGCTCCGGCGCCGGCGGCGCCCGGACCGGGCAGACCTGTTCTTTCGGCAGTAACGTCGTCGACGGCCCGGACACCGGCGGTGAAACCGGTATCGGCTACGTGCCAGAGCAGCTCATCGGCGCTCACGCCGCCTTCGCGGAAGGCGGCGCCCCACACCGTGAGAACGGTGGCGGCACGAATCGCGGACATGAGGGCCACGGTACGTGATCGGCAGTCCGGTTACGCCTACGGTTGCTTCTTGTGAACGCGCAAGGAATGAACACCGGCCCTGATTACTACGGCCGGGACGTGCTGGCCCACAAACCTGTCACCAAGGTGATTCCGGAGGTGGAGGCAACCCCCGACGTAGTTGCGGAGGATCCACTGACGGCCTTCTGTGGAGCTGTCGTGGGAGTGAGCAGCTCTACGGTGACGCTGGAGGATTTCCGTGGCAAAACCCGGACGTTCCCGCTCGAGGCCGGGGCATTCCTGATCGATGGTGAACAGGTCACCTTGATTCGGCCCAGGGTGAAGACGGCAGTTTCGCCAATCCAGTCGGCCTCCGGATCGGTGCGAGTCGCCGGTTTGCGAGCCAGAACTGCCAGGGCCGCCCGCATCTGGGTCGAGGGCATCCATGACGCCGCACTGGTTGAGCGGGTGTGGGGCCACGACCTGCGCGTCGAGGGAATCGTCGTGGAACCGATCAGCGGGCTGGACAACTTGATGGCCGACCTCGCCGAGTTCAAACCAGGTCCGGGGCGCCGAGTGGGTGTGCTGGCCGATCATTTGGTCGCTGGATCGAAAGAGTCCAGGATTGCGGCCCAGATCAGATCACTGCCCGGGGCTGAAGATGTGTTGATCACCGGACATCCCTATATCGACATCTGGCAGGCGGTGCGCCCGGAGGTCGTTGGGATCGAACAATGGCCCGAGGTTCCGCGCGGAGTGGACTGGAAGACCGGTGTTTGCCGCGCCCTCGGGGTGTCGGACCCGCAGGTGATGTGGGGACGGGTCAATGGGTCGGTGCGCACGTTCAAGGACCTGCAGACACCCTTGATCACCGCTGTGGAGACATTGATCGACTTCGTCACAGCCCAGCCGGAATAAACGTCAGGGCCGGAACTGCCCCGGGTGATCACCTTCTGGTCACGGTGCGCGAGACTGGCCTCGCGAACCGGGTCTGGAGCAATCTGCTCTGGCAGGATGAAAATATGCCTGCTTGGATTTGGCTCAGTGGAGCCGTGCTGTTGACGATCGCCGAAGCTCTCGGCGGGGAATTCGTCCTCCTGATGCTGGGATCCGGGGCATTGATCGCGGCCGGCGTTGCCATTTTCGTGCCGGTTCTGTGGGTGCAGCTGATCGTCTTCGCGATCGCCTCGGTGGCCCTGGTCATTGGTGCTCGGCCGGCGCTGTTACGCCGATTCCATGCTCCGGCACAGATCAAAACTGGGGTCGAGGCGATCATCGGCTCCAAAGCCACCGTTATTTCCACCGTTGATTCCAACGGTGGCCAGGTCAAAATCGGTGGTGAAATCTGGACGGCGTCCGGCGTGGAGGGGCACCGTCCACTGCCTCCCGGCACCCCGGTTACCGTTGTGGAAGTCCGCGGGGCCACCGCGGTCGTGATTTGGGGGTAGTACCCGTGGAACCTATTGCCATCGTTGCCATCGTTTTGGTGATCCTTGCCGTCGTCATCGTGATCCGCTCGGTCAAGGTGATTCCGCAGGCCCAGGCAGCCGTCATCGAACGATTGGGCCGGTACAACAAAACCAGTTATGCCGGCCTGGTCTGGTTAATTCCGTTCTTGGATCGGATTCGTGCTCGCATTGACATGCGCGAGCAGGTCGTGTCCTTCCCGCCGCAGCCGGTGATCACCCAGGACAACTTGACCGTGTCCATCGATACGGTGGTCTATTTTCAGGTCAACGAACCTCGGGCGGCCGTCTACGAGATTGCGAACTACATCGTTGCCGTCGAACAGCTCACCACCACCACACTGCGCAACGTGGTCGGCGGGATGAACCTCGAGCAAACCCTGACCTCCCGTGATGCGATCAACGGACAGCTGCGCGGTGTGCTCGACGAGGCCACTGGTAAATGGGGAATCCGGGTGGCGCGCGTCGAGCTGAAGGCGATCGACCCGCCGATGTCCATTCAGGATTCGATGGAAAAGCAGATGCGGGCCGATCGTGACAAGCGGGCCATCATCCTCACCGCCGAGGGTCAACGCTCCGCCTCGATCACCACTGCCGAAGGCCAGAAGCAAGC
>JBBSRY010000019.1:0-10913 GCA_038242595.1 Mycobacteriales bacterium | reverse complement strand
GTCGAGGTGATCAATAAGCTCGGCCGTATTCAGCGTGAGCTGCTGCAGGATCTGGGTCGCGAACCCACTCCCGAAGAACTCGCCAAGGAAATGGACATCACTCCGGACAAGGTGCTGGAGATTCAGCAGTACGCCCGCGAGCCTATTTCGCTGGACCAGACCATCGGTGACGAAGGCGATTCCCAACTCGGCGACTTCATCGAGGATTCCGAAGCAGTCGTCGCAGTCGACGCGGTGTCCTTCACGCTGTTGCAGGATCAGCTTCAGGCTGTGCTGCAGACGCTTTCCGAGCGCGAAGCCGGTGTTGTCCGGCTCCGGTTCGGTCTGACCGATGGTCAACCCCGAACCCTGGACGAGATCGGCCAGGTCTACGGCGTCACCCGCGAGCGGATTCGACAGATCGAGTCCAAGACGATGTCCAAGCTGCGCCATCCCTCGCGCTCCCAGGTACTGCGCGACTACCTGGAATAACGATTGCCGGACAACGATTTCCTCTCGGCCCCCAAAGCATTGCGCTTCGGGGGCCGAGGCTTTTTATCTCCGTTGCCCAGCGCCGCCGCCTTGGTGTGCGCCCTCCTATGGTCAGCCCGACGGCCGCCGAATCGGTGGATCGGCGCCGCCTAATCGGTGGAAGCCGGCTATCGCCAGCCCACCACCAGCGCGGTGGTGGGTATGGCCAACACGGCAAATGCCAGCAGATAAACGGCGCCTCGCCGGATCGACTCCAGCGGCGCCGGATCCAAGAGCCGACGGACTCGCACCGCCACCGCCCCGATAGAGGAATGGTGCGGACTTTCACCCGACTCAGACCCGCCCGGCATGGACCCGGTCGCGCTCAACTGATCCACGGCCGCGGCGTCGGCGTCATCAGTGAGCACACCGGCCATCGCCACCGCGGCGAGCGCGGCCGCCAGGACCTCCGGGGAAACGCGCCGCGCCGCCACGTCGTCGGCATGCATCTCGGCCAATTCGGCGACCGCCAGCCGTCCTTGCCGAACCCCCGGGACCCACCGCAGAGCGCGCGCCCAGGCTCCAAATGGCAATAGCAGCAGATCATGTCGCGCCCGCAAATGCGCTCGCTCGTGTTCGATGGCCGCCCTTGCCTCGTCATCCCCCAAGGTAGCCAGCAGCCCCGCCGACAGCACCACCCGTGGCTTGATGCCGGGCAGACTGTAGGCAACGGGGCGGCTCGAATCCAGCACATCGAAACCGGACCTGCGATTGCTGATCAAGTCCAGGGTCCGCCGATGTCGCTGCCGGCGCTGCAGGGTCTGCGCGGTGGTGAGGACCATGACCAGCAGCAAGTAAAGCCCAATCGTGGCGGCAACCACCAGGGCACCGATATTCACTGGCGCCAAACCCAGCAGAAAATCACCGGCCCACAACTGCCGCCGGCCCGCCGCCAGCGCTGCGAAGATATTCCCGCCCCAGGGATGAATGGCGATCACCACGAACGATCCGACCACCGACAGCCCGGCGGCCAGGCACAGCGCTTGCCAGAGCACGAGCGCTGGGCCAGGAGCCCGTAGTGGCCAAGCAGCGCGAGCAAGAACGGTGGAAAGGGGACCGGCCGCCAGGATTCCGCCGGCCAGCAGCAGTCCGGCAAGCAACAGCTCGGGGATGACGACGGCGGAACTCATAGCAATCACTGTGCCAGTCCGTCCCGCGAATCACAGTTCACCCGATGCCCGCGCCCGTCAGCGGTCTTCGAGCTACGGCTCAGCGGTCTTTCAGGGCGCGACGGAGCGCGGCCAGGTCGTCCTCGCTGGCCGTGCCGACAAAGCGATGCAACACCGCGTCGCGGTCGCCGCCACCATCGAGAACACTCTTCATCAGATCGGCGGTGTGCTCGGATCTGGTGGTGACCGCTTCGTAGGAATGGGCTCGACCGTCGCGTTGCCGGCGGACGATGCCTTTTGCTTCCAGCCGTCCCAATACGGTCAGCACGGTGGTGAGCGCCAGTTCACGGCCGGGAAGTACATCGGCGACCGCACGGGCCGTCATCGGTCCCGGGGAGTCCCACAGCACGTCGGCCACGAATCGTTCGAGCTCTCCGCGACCCAGCACCGCATACCTCTTTCCGACGTCCATCGACTTTGCTCTACCGGCAATCCTTATTCTACCTGCCGTAGAAGTTCGCAAGCAACGAGCCCGGCAGGGGCGTCTGCCACCTGCGCCCACCGTCGAAAGTGGGTCCGGGTGAAGCACTCCATCAGCCGACAGCGAACACCACCGACTCAACAAGAGCGGGGTCTGGCCATCACGCTGATCGTGAACTGATCCATATTCAGCCAACAGCAACTCCCCTACCTGCAGGGATCGCTGACGCACCGCCCCGGCTGATTTCATAACGGTTGCGCACCGTGTCCGCAGACACGGTCAAAATGACCTTCCTGGTCGCCGCCGGGATGGCACGATAGAGATCGTAAGGCTCACCAAGGGAACAGAACGGCCATCCAATCCGTCTGTACCTAGGTAACGAATCCTTAGGTACGGCTTTACTGGATGTTCCGTTCTCGGAGTATCTGCTGATTTACCAAGGCACTACCCACATTGACTCGACATCATCTGACGATGGTGACGGGCGGACGGGAGGACAAAATGACCGGATCCGTAGCCAGTCCGCTGGCTTTGACTGCAACCGATCGCTGTGACCGCTGCGGCGCTGCCGCTTCAGTCCGGGCTGTTCTGACCTCAGGTGGTGAGTTGCTCTTCTGTGGCCACCATGCCCGCGAATACTCGAACAAGCTGGAGGCGATGGCAGCGGTGCTGCACACCTCCGAGCCGATCAGCTCAGCAGTGGGAGCGACCGTCGGATCTACCACCTAGGCAGGTCCGCTGGTTTCTACCCATCAGCGCAGCGCAGAAGGGGCGTACCGCAACTTGCGGTACGCCCCTTTTGTGTCCCAGTAGTCGTTTGCGTTAGGGGATTCACCCGTTGTCGATGGTCTAATTGACGGCCACACCCAGTTCGATAGGACATGATGCCAAGGGGTTCCTCAGCAGGAGGACCGCTGTGTGGGTGGGAGAAATGACGTCACATGTCGTACCGCAACGGACAAAGCGCACCTGCACCCCATCGCTGGCCGGTTGCCAGCGATATCGCTCCCCGGTATTACGACCGTCCGCAGGCTGACATTCTGGCCGCCTTCCTACTGCTGATCGCCGGGATCTGCGGATCGGCCCAATGGTTCATCGCCGGATATCCGGTCGGGCAACTGCAACCGGTTGGCGGCACCATCTCAACCGGTGAGCAATTACTGCCCTACCTCGATGGCAGCGCGGAGATGAGTTTCATCATTACCAGGATCGCCATCCTGACGGTCACCATGGGAGGTGGCGGCCTGATACTTCTCGCTCTGGCCACCCTGCTGCCGATCAATCACCGACCCCTCGCGCTGGCCTCCCTGCTACTGGCGGCCGGCGCTGCCGGCGCGGCGATCTGGATGATCAGCAAAACGAGCCAGGTTCTGGGATCCTCGGCTCAGTCGCTGTTATCGGACGGGCATTTCGGCTGGGACCTGATGGTCGCCACCGCGGCGCTTGGCGCCATCGGGTCGTTGAAGGCTCTCGTTTCCGGCTGAACACTGCCGTTGCCACGGCTGTTGCGGTGCACTCGTGGGAATGGTGATGCAACTGTTGAACTACAACAAACCCATCAGGTGTTCACGACGACGTTCCAGCAGATCCGCACTCGCCGAAGCCGAGGCCGGTCCTGGCACCGCTCGGCGCACCGCGGTGTGGACCTGGGCGTGCGGGGTTCCGGTCCGCGCCGACAATTGCCCGACCAGTTGATTCACCTCACGACGCAGCGCAGCCGCAGCTCGCCAGCCGGCTTGACCAGAGGCCACGTCTGACTCAGCGTGGGCCGCGCGGGCGGCCTCGCGGACCGGTGGGTGATCCTTGGTCGCCGCATGGACCCGGCGGCGCAGTTCCGAATCCCGCTGGGACAGAAGCGCCGCTGTTTGTTCCGGGCTCAGTAGCCCGGGCAGCCCGAGATAATCGGCGTCATCTCCGGTGAGTTCGGCGTCCGGCGCGGCGGTCACGGCCCGCCCGGAGTGCAGAACATGAGCGAAACTGGCATCGGATTCCAGTGACTCCACGGCCGGCGCCGAGTCCGGCTCGTCCTCACTGGACTGCGGCATATCCAACGGATCACCGTCGGTTTCCGCACTGGCCGACGTCGGCGGCATCATCACGAAGTTCCGGTCGATCTCCATCTCGGCAGCCAGCGCCAGCAGGGGGCGTACGGCCGGCAAAAAGACGGTGGCCGATTCATGGTTGCCACGGGCCCGCAGCACACGCCCCACCGCCTGGGAGAAGAACAGCGGGGTCCGATAGGACGTCATCCAGGCCAGCGCAGCGGCTCTGGGGATGTCGACGCCTTCGGAGATCATTCGGACACAGACCGCGATTCGCTGATTGGAGGTTCGGAAAGCTTCGATCTTCTTGGACGCCTTCGGATCATCGGACAGGATCAAAGCCGGTTTCTCACCGGTCAGTCGACGCACCACTTCGGCGTAAGCCCGCGCATCATCCTGATCGCTGGCCAACACCAAACCGGCCGCATCCGGCATACCGGTTTGGCGCAGGTGGGTGATGCGTTCGTCCATCGCGGCAATGACATGCGGAACCCAACCGCCGGACGGATCCAGCGCGGTCTTCCAGGCAGCTGCCTCGACAGACTTCGTGCCGGCATCGGTCAACGAGGCCGCAATAACCTCGCCGGCGCAATTGCGCCACCGCGACACTCCGGTATAGGCAGCAAATACCACCGGACGGACCACATGATCGGCGAGCGCCTCTTTGTAGCCGTAGGCGAAGTCCGCCTGCGAGCGCAGCAGGTCGCCGTCCACCTCGTATTTGATGAACGGAATACGTTCATCGGCTTTGGTGCGGAACGGTGTCCCGGTCAGACTGAGCCGCCGATGCACCTCATCGAAGGCCTCCGCAACAGCATCACCCCAACTCAAACCGTCACCGGCGTGATGGATCTCGTCGAGAATGACGAGCGACTTCTTCCGACGTGCCCGGGCGGCGTGAATAGCGGGTCGCCCGGCCACTTGGGCGTAGGTGGTCACATAACCATGAGCGCCGTCGCGAACCGGCCCCTGCGAGTTGGCCATCGTCGGATCCAGGAAGATCTGAAAACCGGCAGCCGCATCGGCCCACTGGGTACGAAGATGGTCGGTCGGAGCGACGACGATGACCCGGTCGACTATCCGTCGGCGGAGCAAATTGGCGGCCAGCACCAGCGCGAAAGTGGTCTTACCGGCCCCCGGCGTGGCGGTCACCAAAAAGTCCGCGGGATTGGCCTTCTCGTAGGCTGCCAGTGCCTGTCGCTGCCAGCGCCGAAGCCGTGCCTGCTGGGGCTGCGCCGGAGCCACCGGGGCCACACTCACCTTCTGCCCCACCTTCGCTGCGCATTCGTTCAACACTTCATCGGACCACGCCCGACGGCCCATCGAAAGACCCTCGGCAACGCTGGCCCAGAGGGCAGCGGCGCGAGGGCCGGGGTCGATATTACCCGGCAGTTGGTCACTTCGATCGAATGCGGCGGGGGTGTGGGATTTCCCATCGAAAAATCACGAATTGGTTTCTGGCCCGTGTATGACGGCTTGTTCGACCGCCAGAAAGGGCATGCTGGAACACGATGAACTTCCCACCGCGACCATACCGAGGACAGTCCCCGACGGGGCTGTCCGATTTGGGTGATCCCGCTGCGCGGGCATCGGCGTCCACCGGATCTGAGTCACCCACCGGATCCGAGTCACCCACCGGATCCGAGTCACCCACCGGATCCGAGTCACCCACCGCATACAAGTCATCCAGCGATGATTCCCCGACGATCTACCTGACCAAGTCGTCATTGGACGCACCGGCCGAACCCCAGCACCTTCACCCCGACACCGCTGACAGTTTCGCCGGCAACACTCACGGTTCTGTTGCCAACGGTGACAGTTCTGCTGTCAACGGTTCGTTGCCGGTCCCCCCGGCGGGTCTGCAGGGGTCGCCTTTTGACGACAACAACACGGTGGCGATCCATCGGCCGGAGCCGGTATCACCGGCCGAGGTCAACACCCGCCCGTGGCATCGCCCCGGCACCGGCCCGATCATCCTGCCGAGTCACAACGTCAGCCATAAGTGGTCGAAGATTTTCAAGCGTTTCGTTAGCAAATCATGGGGTGATGGACTCTTCGGGATGAGCGCCGAAGCTGCCTTCTGGCAAGCGCTTTCCACCGCCCCACTGCTCATGGCCCTACTCGGATCCATTGGATTTATCGGCGGCTGGTTCGGCCCCGACACCATCAACGAAGTCCAAGACCGCATCGTCACCGTCCTTCGCACTGTCTTCAGCCCCGAGGTGGCCGGCACCTTGATCGAGCCAACGGTGGATTCCATCCTGCACCGTGGTCAGGCAGATATCGTCTCGGTCGGTTTTGTCATCGCGCTGTGGGCCGGATCATCAGCCATGGCCTCATTTGTCGAGTCGATCACCATTGCCTACAACCAACATGAGGTTCGGCATCCGGTTTCCGAACGATTCTTCGCCCTGGGCCTCTATCTACTGGCACTGATTTTCGGTGCCTTCGCGCTCCCCCTGCTGGCAGTCGGCCCCGATCTGCTGCCGAACTTCTTTCCGGAAGCCTGGCGCGGGCAAGTGGCCAACATCGTCAGCATCACCTATTACCCGGGGATCGGACTGTTGTTGGTGCTGGCCATTACAGTGCTCTACAAGGTCGCACCGCGACACAAGCATCCGTGGCGGCGGGGCCTTCCCGGGGCCATCCTGGCTGCCACGGTGTTCATCGTGTCCAGTTTCGGGCTGCGCATCTACATCACCTATGTCACCACGCACGGTCTGACCTATGGTGCGCTGGCCACTCCGATCGCATTCCTGCTGTTCGCCTATTTTGTCGGCATCGCGATCATTCTCGGAGCTCAGTTCAATAACGCCACCTTGGAGTACTACCCGCCGAAGACCTCCAAACGTGAACGCCGCAGATGGCAGCGGTTGGAGCAGGAGAGCCTGCCGGCAACAGCCTCGGAAGCTACGGAATACCCGGACAGGACGTACGGAGAAACGGACTCGACCCCGAGGAGCTCACGGTGAGACTTGCGGGTGCGCACCGCACATTTCTCCCGGCGAATGGTTGCCATGAACGCACCTGAGCGCAACACCGGTTCTCGTACTATCGCCGACGCGCTGGCCCAGCGTGAATCGGGTCAAATGGACGCCCTGGAAGACCTGGTTGCCCAGGCGATGGCGGACGTCGCGGCCGTTGCTGCGGGACAGCCGGTTGAGGTGGTCCAAAAACTTCTGGCCGATCGGCTACGACCTCACCTGCCGGTGGACTCGAAGTCGAACGAGTCCTGGCTTCGAGAACGCGCCAAGCTGGTAGTGGCTGCTCAGCAGTGCCATACCCGGTAGCGACCGGACTCGTCGGAAGGTCAGTCCTTACCCTTGGGTAGGCCGTCGAAAATGCGCTTGCAATCCGGGCACACCGGCGAACCTGGCTTGGCCGATTTGGTCACCGGAAATGTTTCCCCGCACAGAGCCACCACGTAATTACCCATCACCGCACTTTCGGTGATCTTCGCCTTACGCACGTAATGGAACATCTTCGGGGTGCCGTCGGTGGTGGTGTCTTGGCCTTTTTCCAGAACGTCAGTGGACGTGGTCATCAATATCTCCTCGGATGTCTTTCATCAGGTCTTAAATCTGCGTGTCTTGTCCGAAGAGTTGAACTTCGGATCGGCGCGGGCCATCTGACTGGCGTCGGCACTCGTTCATGATGCCACCTGGTCCGGGCAATTACCCAGAGCGCCGGATTTGATCCGGCCGGGGTAAGAGCGAAAACTCATGGTGGCCCATCAGAGCGAGGGCCGAACTGAGAAAAGAGCAATCGTGAGCCCGATCGTGCAGGTCCATCCAGAAGTAGCAGCCGCACTGGCCGACGGCCGCGGAGTTGTCGCACTGGAGTCGACGATCTTGGCACATGGACTGCCGAGTCCGGACAATCGCGGCATCGCTGAGCAGATCGAGAATCAGGTCAGAGCCGGGGGCGCTGTGCCGGCCACCATCGCCATTTTCGACGGTGTGGTCCGTGTCGGTCTGACCAATAGCGAACTTGATCGGCTGTGCGCCGGTGATGGGTTCACCAAGCTGAGCGTGCGCGACCTGGGGACCGCTATTTCGCTGGGCAACAGTGGCGCCACCACCGTTGCCTCCACCTCCGCGCTGGCCCACCGCGCCGGGATCAGCGTCTTTGCCACCGGCGGCCTGGGCGGCGTGCACCGAGGCTGGGAGCAGACGCTGGATGTTTCCGCCGATCTCGGGGTGCTGGCCGCCACCCCGGTACTGGTGGTCTGCGCCGGGGTGAAGTCGATCCTGGATGTACCGGCCACGCTGGAGTACTTGGAAACCATGTCCGTTCCGGTGATCGGCTACCGCACCGACGCCTTCCCTGGCTTTTATCTGGCCGACTCCGGTCAACCGGTCTACTGGCGGGTCGAATCAGCCGGCCAGGCCGCTGCCGTCGTGCGTACCCGCCGGGAACTGGGCACCGACACTGCCGGTGTTGTGCTGGCCAACCCGCTGCCCGCCGAACGGCAGCTGGACCCAGATCTGCATGATCGGGTCCTTGCCGACGGCTTGGCGATGCTGACCGGGAAGGGTATCGGCGGCAAGGACGTCACACCGGCGTTGCTGGAGTACTTCCACCGGGCCACGCACGGAGAGTCATTGCGGGCCAATGTTGAACTCGTACTGTCCAACGCCATTCTGGCCGGCCAGGTGGCCGCCGAACTGGGAACCACCGGATGGTCGGCATGAGTGCCCATGTGGTGGTGGTCGGAGATGTCGGGCTCGATGTGGTGGCCAAACTCAGTGGACCGATGGTTTTCGGGCAGGACACCAGGGCGCGGGTGAGCGTCAATCCGGGTGGCGCCGGCGGGAACACTGCTGCCTGGCTGGCCCGTTACGGCGTGCAGGTCAGTCTGTTGGCGCGGGTCGGCAATGATGAGGCCGGCCGGACGGCGGCCGCAGAATTGGGCGCATCCGGCATCCGCTGTCTATTTTCCATCGACGAAAAGCTCCCCACCTGTTGCGTGGTGGTACTGGTGGCTGCCGACGGCGAACGCACGATGCTGCCCGACCGGGGTGCCAATGCCGCCTTCTCCGCCGCGGATGTGCAGCTGCCGGTGGGCGAACCCGGGGTGCGTCAACACCTGCACCTGTCCGGTTATGTCTTGTTGGACGACAATTCGCGCTCCGCCGGTCTCACCGCGCTGTCACAGGCCAAAGCGCGGGGCTGGACGACCAGTGTGGATCCGCAAGCCGCCACCCATATCGCCGGTGTCGGGCCGAAGAACTTCCTGGCCTGGATCAGGGGAACAGACATGCTGCTGCCCAACGACAGTGAATTGGCTGTCCTCGGGGGTGTCGAAGAGGTGCTGAAGGTAGTCGGCTCTGTCGTGGTGACCCATGGATCACATGGAGCGTCCTGGTACTCGGCCGAACACCGAATCAATGTGCCGGCTCCAGAGGTGCACGAAACAGACTCAACCGGTGCCGGCGACGCTTTCAACGCGGGTTTGTTATCAGCTTGGCTGAACGGGAGTGAACCGGTAGCGGCACTGACAGCCGGTGTCCAAGCCGGTTCCGCAGCAGCATCCAGCATCGGAGCCCGACCGCGGGCGCAGTGACCGAGGCGGCACATTCTTGACGTATGTGGGTCAAGAATGTGCCTGCCCTGGTGTGACGTGGAATCAGGTGCGACGGCCGGTCTTGTGGTCCGCTGTCGCGTTCTGGTCCTCGCTTGATGCGTCGATGGCGTCCACCACCTCGTGCATTGGCGCGATGGCCCGCTCGTAGCTGATGGTGCCAGGGATGACCTTTTTCACCCGATTCTTCTTCGCCGGCGCATCGTTGGCGATCAGTACCGCCATCCAGGGCAGCGGGATCGAGAGGGCGATGAAAATTAAGGACAGCCAGAGAATCTGATAGCTCGCCGCGGCGGCGAAAAGGAACGGAATGCGCAGCAGCATCATGATCACATAGCGCTTTTTGCGCGATGCGACCTGCTCGTCGTAGGAGACGGGGACGTCGGTGATCAACACCGGATCGCCCCGTCGAGCCGACGTCCGTGTATCCGGGTGCTGCAGGGCCGCCGAACCACTCACGGATTCAGGCATTCGTTCCTCGTTTCGGGACTCAAGCGTTGACAGCTGACTGATTCTCACCCAAAGAACTTCACTGCGTGAGTCTTACGGTCGGCCGGTTTGAACTGCAATATCGACGTTACTCCGTGCACAGTCGGCAGATCGAAGATGATCAGAGCCGTCTATCACACTCTTCTTCTACTACTGACACCGTCTATTTGGATGCAATCTGCTTGGCCGCCGCCTTGGCCGCCTTCTTCGATTCACGAACCAGTTTCAGTGACTCCGGATCCCTGATATCGGCCACCGATTTAAAAACTTTGGCCTCTCCGTAGGCCCCAGCGGCCTCCCGCCACCCTCGGGGTGTGACGCCGAATTGTTTGCCGAGCAGCGCGGTGAAGATGGACGCCTTCTGCTCTCCGAAGCCCGGCAGGTCGGCGATTCGTTTCTTGAGCTCAGCCCCGGATTTGGCTCCGTCCCACATCCTCGCAGCGTCCCCGTCCCATTCGTCCACCAGAATCTGGCACACCGCCTGGATACGCCCGGCCATCGAGCCGGGAAAGCGGTGGATGGCCGGCGGGGTTGAGCACATCGCGGCGAATTCTTCTGGGTCGGCCGCAGCGATGGCTGCTACGTCCAGCGCCCCGCCCATCCGCTCGGCGATGACGGCGGGACCAACAAACGCTTTTTCCATGGTGACCTGCTGATCCAGCACCATGCCCAGCAACAACGCGTTGGCGTTGCCCGCC
>JBBSRY010000018.1:0-11137 GCA_038242595.1 Mycobacteriales bacterium | reverse complement strand
CACCCACCACAATCCGTCCGGTCAGCGGACTGCCGGCAATAACCGCCGTCACCGCTCCCACCGCTGGCTCCAAGGTAAGGATGACGGCAACCTTAATGACCCTCACTCGGGCCTGTGCCCAACTCAGCAACACCATCGCGCCAGCGGTCGAAAGCACCGCCAGAAAGGCAATACTGTGCCACTGCTCGCCATCGGAGGGGATGGTTAATCCCATGTGGCGCCCCGAGATCAGCGCATCCGATGCCAGCGCCGCTAGACCCATCAGGGCGACAACAAGGATCTGAACGCGGGCCAGTGGCAGGGCCTGTTCCGGCCGCGCCCAGCGCGAGAGCAGAACCAAATGCAGCGACCAAGACAGCGCCGCTGCCAAAGTGAGGACTTCCCCGATGCCGAAATTGGGTCGATTCAGGCTCAGCGCCGCAACACCCGCCGCCGAGATGATAACGGCCAACCATGCTGTGCGACTGACCTTCTCCCGGAACAGCACCAGGGCGAGCATCGGTGCAAGAAGCACCAGCACGCTGGTGAGGAACCCAGACTGGATGGCATCGGTCGCCGTCAAGGCAAAGGTCTGCAGTAAAAAGCCTGTTCCCAGGAGCACCCCCAGCCAGACGGAGCGCAAGCGCAATGCGCGGTCCAGGCGGGCGCCGGCACTGGGAATCAGGTAGAGCAGAACCGCCTCGAGGCCGAACCGCCAGACAACTAAATCCGCCGGCCGGATAGCGACCACGCTTGAATCAACCACGGTGAAGGTCACGCCCCAGACCGCTGCGACGACAACCAAGGCCAGAGCGGGGCCGACCACGCGTACTTTTTCCTTCGACAGCCAACTTCGGGGTTGATCACTCGCGCCGTCCTGCTGCGATTCGAGGGTTGTCTGCCATGGTGAGCAGAGGATTAGCCGCAATGCTCTGATTCCTCCGGTGATACCGGTTCATTCCAACGGGTTCAACCGAGCCCGAGAACGGTGCCGCGCGTTTCGTTTGACCGGACTTTCAGTGGGGTAAATTGACCCTCGACCGGATTATTCAAAGGAGAACATTGATGACCGACCCAGTTGAAACCGAATCCGTCAAGCCCGATTCTCGGCGAAACGATGACCAGGAAACACCCTTGAATACCGAAACCGGTGTGGGACTTGGGATGGGGGAGCCGAACACCTTCGAACCGGAAGAGCACCCTGACTCGGTGCCGGACTCAACCACGCCTGGCGACTGACATTACCTCTGGTCAGGCTCCGAATGCGAGCCTGACCAGCGCTGTGCTGGCAGCTGCCAGGAAGACCACCACCAGGAATGGCCATTTACGCCACACGGCCAGCAGCGCAACCAGCAACCCGACAACGCGAGCATCGAAAACTATCCGTTGACCGTCGGTGAAAGTCTGAACCGCGATCAGCGCGGCCAGAAGCGCGACCGGCATCAGCGCAGAGATGCGACGGACGCGACTGTTCTCCAACACTTTGTGGGGCACCGATAGTCCGGCGAGTTTAAAGGCGTAGCACCCCAGGCATCCCAGGGCGATCCCGAGCCAGATCATGCCTCGTCCTTGGGCGCATTGGTGCCGGGCCGAAAGCCGAAGGCCAGTGCCACCAACGCTGCAATCAATACCGGAACCCCGCCAGGCACAAAGGGACTCGACGCAACCGCAACAGCGCCGGCGGCCAGCGCGATAGCCCACGCTTCACCGCCGCGGACCTGTGGAGCCAGCAACGCGACGAAGGCACCCGTAGCTGCCGCGTCCAGGCCGAGAACCTTGGGATCGGATACAAAGTCGGCCCCGATACCGCCGACCAGCGTGCCCAGATTCCACAGCGTGAACAGCAGCAGACCGGTGGCATAGAAGCCCAGCCGGGATGCTCGCTCACTATGGCGACCCACCGCCATCGCGGTGGTCTCGTCGATGACCAACTGGGCGGTGGCAAATCGACGCCATCCTTTGACCTTCAGCAGCGCGGCCATTCTGATGCCGTACAACGCATTTCGACTTCCGAGCATAGCGGCGGTAGCGGCGCCGGCCACTGGATTCCCACCGCCGGCAATCACGCCGACCAGTGCGAACTGCGATCCACCGGTAAACATCACCAGGCTGAGAATGCACGTCTGCAGCAGAGTCAACCCGCTGGCGATAGAGATGGCGCCGAAGGAGGTGCCGTAGGCGCCGGTTGCCAGAGCCACCCCGAAGGCATCACGAACAATGCCCTTTTTGGTCTCCGGCCACCGTTGGTCTTCGTCGGTGTGCAAGTGGGAAGTGGTGTCATCTGTCATGGCTGAACCACCGTAAACCACGTTCGGCCAGTCGTTGGACGGCCACGTGCGACCTCATCAACCAAGCAACTCCATTCAGGCCTGCTCGCCCCGCAAGTAGCTAAAGACTCAGTCCTGGAAGCATTCCTGGGGTGCGCCGCCGACGCAGCCAGACCTGCCGGCTGCCATCGGAGTATTTGAGTGACCTGGCCAACTCCCAGCCGGTAAACTCGGCGCGGATCGACAACATCGCGGCGGTTGCCGATCGGGACAGATGCGGGTCGATCTTCAATGGACGATATTCGTAAGCATCGTCGCGTTCCACTCGACACCTCCGGCCGGATTGTCTGCGCGGTCGCAGACGTCCAGTCTACGAAATGGCGTGGCGGTTATGACTGCGAGGCCGGGTGTGTCCCCATCGCCCATCGAATGGTTGAGGTCGCCACCTGTCCGAGACCGGCGCCAATGGCCTTGTCCGCCAATGGCACCCGCGGCAGTTTTAGCTCTTTTCGTGCCCAGGTGGGCAGCGTCGACACGGCGGCAGCGGCCAACATGCCGTAACCGGGACGGGCCGCCAGTGGCAGGGGGGGAGTTAAAAGTAGGAAACGTGCGGCGTCAAATGCCGCAGCCGTACCGCTCAGATCTGGCCGAAACGCCTTGAGCTGAAGTTGCAGTTCGGCGTAGGTGTTCGGAAGCCCGTACGTACCCAGCTTTTCAGCCACGAAGGATGACTGACGCACGTAGTCGTCACGACGCACCACGGAGAGTTTTTCGGAACCGAAACGGGCGTACGACGCCAGGAAACTGTCCACTTCGGCAACGTGCACCCATCGGAGCAACTCTGGATCGCTCGCGAAGTAGGGGCGACCGTCCGCTGCTTTACCTCGGACCCGCTGATGTATCCCGCGCACCTTGCCGATCAACAATTCGGCCTGCGCGATGGTGCCGAAGGTGGTCACAGCCAGATAAGTACTGGTGCGTTGCAATCTGCCCCACGGATCGGCCCGGTAGCCCGAGTGGCCGGCCACACCGGCCATCGCCAGCGGGTGCAGCGACTGCAGGAGCAGTGATCGGATACCGCCGATGAACATCGAGGCGTCCTGGTGAATCACGTGGATAGCGTCGCCGTGCTGGAACCAACGATCGCCGGGTGCGGTCCAGATCTCGTTGGAAACCTCGACGGCATTGTCGCCGGCGACTTTACTGCGAAGCGCGCTGGAGAGGGTCGAGCGAACAGCGGCGACAGGATTCAGGTTCACACCACACGGTACCTGCATAGCTAACCCCGAATACTGGTCCAACCTATGCAATGCCACACTCCGGTAAATTCTGGTGGGTGTCGCTGCGGGGGATCTCGATCGACGAGAGGGCTACAGCGAGCCGAGTTCTTCACGTACCAGGTACCAGAGACGGGTTCGCCGGGGTTTCTCCCCAATCTGCTCTACCGCCCTGGCCAGGCCAGGGCCGGCCGCGTGCACGATCGACAAGTGTCGTCGGGCGCGTGTGAGAGCGGTATAAACCAGCGGACGCGATAGCATATTTCCGGCTTCCGGCGGCACCACGACCACCACCGTTTCCCATTCCGATCCCTGCGCCCGATGGACGGTGATCGCCCATCCATGCAACAGATCGTTGAGTGCCTTGCCGGCAATAGTGGATTCGCCGACGCTGAAGGCCACCGTCAGCGAGTTGTCGCCGACCGCCACCACGGTGCCCACCTCGCCGTTGGCATACCCGGCGGGTTCGGCGTCCAGATGGTTCGCGGTGGCCACCACCCGGTCGCCCTTGTCGAACCCCCGCACTGACCCACGACCGGGGTTCAGCACCGCTTTCAACGCACGGTTCAGGGCCTGGGTCCCGGCTTCCCCCTTGTGAACCGGGGTGACCACCTGGATCTGATCAGAGGTGGTATTGAAAACACGGGGAATCGAGTCCGTCACCAACTGAACGACTCGGTGCGCGGCCTCACCGGAGCCGCGGGCGGTGACGACCACCACCTCATGGGTCGGATCGTTCACCGGCGGCAGACTACCGCCGCGGACGGCTGTGGCCAGACGTGCGATCGACCCACCCTCGCTCTGTCGGTACAGGGTCGAGAGGTGCGTGACCGGAATGATTGTCGAGTCCAACAGGTCACCGAGCACCCGGCCGGGGCCGATCGAGGGGAGTTGCGCCGGGTCGCCAACGATGACCAGGTGGGTTCCATCCGCGATCGACTCGAACAAGGCGGCGGCCAGTTCGACATCCAACATCGAGGCCTCATCGATGACAACAACGTCAGCTTCGATCTGGTTCTCGCTGTTGCGCTCGAATCGGTCGCCGGAAGCGATCGGGCCACCGCGGGCCCCGAGCAGGCGGTGGATGGTGGTTGCTTCGGCGCCGGCGAGTTCTTCCAGGCGTTTGGCTGCTCGTCCGGTGGGTGCGGCCAGCGCAATGGTCGAGCCGACCTCGTGACACAGCTCGACGATGGCAGCGACGGTGCGGGACTTCCCGGTACCGGGGCCGCCGGTCAACAGGCTGACGCCGTGTTCGGCGGCATGAGCTACCGCGCCCCATTGGATCTTGTCCAGACCCTTACCGGCGTCCTTGATCTTCGCCGGTTTGGCCAATGGGGCGGCGGTGGCGTGTAGTCGGGCGAGATCTTCGGCAATCGATGCTTCCGCCTCGGCCAGGATGAAGGTGGAGATCCAGCCACCGATCGAATCGGCCTGGCCATCGGGATCGGGATCGTTTTCCTCGAACTCACCCTCGGGTATTTCGGCCAACGGGTCCACTGTTGGATCCGGCACCGGAACTACCTCGCCGGCGTCCATCGACGCCGTGATGGACCGGCGGGCATCGCAACCGAAGGGTCGCAGACCGGCGGCGACTTCTTCGACCGAGGTGACGGTGTGACCGTCGCGGGCAAATCGGTTCAGGGTCCAGGCGACCAGCGCTCTGCCTCGTCGTGGGTCCTCCCGCTGTACCGAGGGATCGATCGAGCGGGCCAGTTGATCGGCTTGGGAGACAAGAACTTCGGGCAGTACCAGTAGGCGCCACGGGTCGCCGCGGAGCACTTGGGCCGCGTTGTCTCCCAGTGATTCCATCAGGCGCACCACCCATCTGACGGGCAGCTCTTCCGGGACCAGCAATGCGGCAACGTCATAGGCCAGACTGGCGCCGATCCAGGCGGTCAGCAGCCGATCGGCGCGTTTGGGTGTCACCCTTGGCAGCTTTTGCAATTTGGCCATCGTGACATCACGCGGGTCGGAAATACCAGCTGCCGCAAGGTCTTCGGACAGCGCCTTACCCACGCCGGGCCAGAGGCCGGCCGCACAGAACTGGTGAAAAATCTCAGTCGACATGGGGGAGTCAGTCGTCCTCGGGTTGGTCAGGATCGCTGACGTCCTGGAGCGCGGAGACAATTTCGGCGGGCAACTCGATTTCTTCAGCGGCCAGTCCGCCAAGGAGTTGGGCGCAATCCCGGGCGCCGATGATGGCCGCTGACACCCCGGGGCGATCTCGGACCCAGGCGCAGGCAACAGCCAGTGGCGAAGTGCCCAGGCCGTCGGCGGCCGTGGCTACCGCTTCGACAACCCGCGAGGCAGCTTCGTTGCGGTGCCGGCCGACGTAACGGGCGAAATGTGGTGAGGCGCCTCGAGAGTCGGCGGGTGTTCCGTGTCGATATTTGCCGGTGAGCACGCCGCGTCCCAGTGGCGCCCACGCCAGGGTGCCAACGCCATGAGCCGATGCGGCCGGCAGCACGGCCACCTCCGGATCGCGTTCCACCAACGAGTATTCAACCTCGATGCTGGTCAGCGGGATACCTTCACGTCGCAACCAGGTGGCCATGGTCGCCAACTGCCAGCCGGCGTAACCGGACACCCCGATGTAACGGGTCCGGCCGCTGCTGACGGCCAGCGCAAGGGTGGCGCAGGTCTCCTCGAATGGCACATGCGGATCCCATCCGTGAACCTGCCAGAGGTCCAGGTGATCGGTGCCCAATCGCTGCAGAGACCCGTCGAGGGCGCTGAGCAACGATCCGCGAGCAGCGCCGGCGCCGACGGTGGTGGCTGCTAGCACCACCGAAGAACGGGGAATGACATCAGGGATCAGGGTGCCGATGATGGATTCGGCGTCGCCATCGCCGTAGATGTTGGCCGTATCGATGAGCGTTCCGCCGGCCTGAACGAATGCTTCCAGCTGCGCGGCCGCCTCGTCGGCATCGGTATCACGGCCCCAGGTCATCGTGCCCAAACCGAGTCTTGAAACCTGCAAACCGCTTCGTCCGACACGCCTGAATTCCATGCGTCGAACTTACTGGGCAAACCGGTGGGCTCCCGACAGGCTCGACCGTGGGTGTCGAGCGAGTGACCCGGCACCACGGCCGGCCGGCGGCGGCAGAAACGGTCAGAACTACTTGTACGGTGAGTGTGGTTCCTCAAGGCGATCACCGGAGAAGGGTCACATCAGTAATGAAGCTTGGTCTCAATCTCGGATATTTCTCCTCCGCGGAGGAAATCCACGACGCCATCGAACTGGCCAAAGCAGCTGAAGGGCTCGGCTACGACACCGCCTGGGTCGCGGAGGCATACGGCAGTGACGCCCCTACCGTCCTGGCGGCGATCGCCACCCAGACCAGCACCCTGGAAGTCGGCTCGGCCATCATGCAGATCCCCGCTCGCAGTGCCGCGATGACGGCAATGACCGCGGCCACCCTGGACGCGATTTCCGGCGGCCGCATCCGTCTTGGCCTCGGTGTTTCCGGTCCACAGGTCTCGGAGGGCTGGCACGGGGTCCGGTACGGCAGTCCATTGGGCCGCACCGAGGAGTACGTCGCGATCGTTCGTCAGGCGTTATCGCGGTCACGGGTGAAATTCGAGGGAAAACACTTCACGCTGCCGCTGCCGGACGGCCCTGGTAAGTCCTTGATGCTCGCAATACGACCGGTTCGCAAGGAGATTCCGATTTACCTGGCAGCGGTTGGACCAAAAAACCTTGCGCTCACCGGCCAGATCGCCGATGGCTGGCACGCCATTTTCTTCGATGCGCACACCGGCAGCGAACACATCGAGACCATCAAAACGGCAGCGGTGGCCGCCGGCCGTGATCCGAACAAGATCGACTACGCGGTGACGGTCAGCGTGGCCGTCGGCCAAGACCAGGAAACTGCTGCCCAGCAGGTTCGCCCCAATGCCGCGCTCTACATCGGCGGGATGGGCTCGAAAAAGATCAACTTCTACCACGGCATCGCGACGGCGATGGGGTACGAGAACGAGGCCGATGAAGTTCAGAGAAAGTTCCTGTCCCGCGATTACCCCGGCGCTGCGGCGGCCGTACCACTGGAATTTCTGACCCGAACCTGCCTCCTGGGTACGGTGGAGGAGATTGCCGCCGGTCTGGAGCGCCTGGCCGGCGCCGGAATCACCTCAGCGAATCTGGGACCGCACGGCAAAGATCTGGCCGCTCGGATCAATGTCCTGGAGACATCCATGCGAGCAGCGAAACTGGCCGGAGTTCTTGAGTGACGCAGCAGCAAACCATGACCGAATCTGCACCAGCGCCGGCCGACGCCGCCCGGACCGTCATCCTGCTCCGTCATGGCCGCTCGACGGCCAACACAGCCGGCGTACTGGCCGGCCGCGGCGCCGATATTCATCTGGACGAGCACGGACGCGGGCAGGCCGAGGCGGTGGCTCAGCGGCTTGCCGGAATTACCCTGGCCCGCATCATTTCCTCGCCACTGGAACGCTGTCTGGAGACGGTCGGTCCGCTGGCGGCCGCCACCGGGCTGGCGGTGGAAATCGAATCGGATGTGATTGAGGTCGACTACGGATCATGGACCGGGCGGGCCTTGCGGGATTTGGCTTCCGAAGAGCTGTGGAAGATTGTCCAACGTCATGCTTCGGCGGCGGTCTTCCCCGATGGCGAAGCCCTGGCTGCGGTATCGAGTCGGGCCGTGTCTGCTGTGCGCCGTCAGCTGAAACTGACCTCGAGTTCCGGGGTGTTGCTGGTCTGCGCCCACGGCGATGTGATCAAGTCAATCCTGGCCGATGCATTGGGTATGCACCTTGATGCATTTCAGCGGATTCATGTGTCGCCGGCGTCGTTATCGGTGATCAGGTACACCGCCACCGGCACGGTGGTGGAACGAGTGAACGACAGTGGAGACCTCACGGCACTGCTTGCGGCCCCGGCGGCCGACGGCACTGCGGAACAGACACCGGAGCAATTGCGTTCCTCTGATGCTGTGGTTGGCGGAGGCAGCAGATAGCGACGAGTGGATAGGATGACAACGATATGGACCGACAGGTATACATCTTCCGCTCACCCGACAGATTCCTTGCAGGAACAGTGGGGCAACCCGGCGATCGCGAGTTCTACCTCCAGGCAGTTGATGGAGCCAGGGTTGTCTCCGTCGCCTGTGAGAAGCAGCAAGTAGCGGTGCTGGCCGACAAGCTCGGTTCGTTGATCGGTGAAGTGGTCAGACGGTTCGGTGAGAAGACACCGGCCATCGATCCAACCGAACCTGCCTTGGAAACCCCGGTCGATCCAGAGTTCCGAGTCGGCACCATGGGTCTGGCCTGGGATGGCGAGGGCTCCCGGATCGTCGTGGAACTACTGGCGATCACCGAGGCGGATGTCACCGAGGATTCGGTGCTCGACGACAGCGATGACGGGCCGGACGCACTGCGGGTTTTTCTCTCGCTGGACGAGGCCCAGTCTTTTGCCGCGCAGGCCGAGCGCATCATCTCCGCAGGCCGCCCGCCGTGCCCACTGTGCAGTAACCCGTTGAATCCAGAGGGCCATATCTGCCCACGACTGAACGGCTATCACCGCGGTGACCTCGGCTGACGCGGATTTCGATGGGGATTCGGTCGAGTGCGGGAGCGAGGATGCCGTCGAGTTTGCGCCAATCCTGCCGCCGGATCTGACCTCGGCAGAGATCACCGACATCCTGATCAACGGTGAACTGGAAATCATCGGTCGTCTCACCGACGCTTCCAACGTCACCGTCTTGGGCCGCACCACATTGGCCGCAGTGACCTTGGAGTGCGTGTACAAACCGATCCGCGGCGAGCGGCCGCTCTGGGATTTCCCGGACGGCAGTCTGGCCGCCCGCGAAGTCGGATCAGCGATGATCGCACGCGCCGCCGGCTGGAACTGTGTCCCCCCCACCCACTTGCGCAATGGCCCCATCGGCTCCGGCATGGTGCAGCAGTGGATTGATGGCACCGACCAGGATGACACCGTCAATCTGTTCAAACCGAAAGATCTTCCCGATGGATGGTTGCCGGTACTGCGGGCCGCGGACAACAAGGGCAAACCGCTTATCCTGGCCCACGCCGACACCCCGGAACTGGCCCTCTTGGCCTGCTTTGATCTGGTCGTCAACAACGCCGATCGCAAGGCGCCGCACATACTCCCGGTGCCCGGCGGTCCGGTCCTTGGCGTCGACCATGGGCTGACCCTGCATCACGAGGACAAGCTCCGGACCGTGCTGTGGGGCTGGGCCGGCAAACCGTTACCGGATGAGGGCATCGCCGGTCTGGAGAGGTTGGTGCTGGTTCTGGACGGTCCCCTGGGTGAAGAGTTGTCTGCCCTGATCACCATTACCGAACTCGTGGCGCTGATCGACCGGGTGGACAGATTGTTGGGGTGTAAGACATTTGACCAGCCGCCGCCGGATCGAACCCCGATTCCTTGGCCGCCGCTGTGAACCACGTCTGTCTCGCATTGATCACCATCGTCGAACTCGATGCGGCAGACGGGTTCTCAGCGGTTTTGATCAATCCGGGTGACAGCCAGACCAAGGGAGAATGTTGATGACGGGACCTATCAGAGGCCTGGGTGGCACCGTTATTGACGCAGCCCGTTACCTGACTCGGACCTCGGCATCCTTCGCCGCAGACCTGGCCAACGCTTCGGTTCGAATCGGTGAGGCCGTCACCGGGGCCGTCACCGGTACCAAACCCACGCCGGCCACGCTCAAACTCTCGGTGCTGATTTTGTCCGATGAGAATGGGGTTCCGCTCATCGACGCCAACGCCCTGCTGCCGGCCATTGAGCGCGCCAACGGTGTGCTGCTGGCCGAGTCCGGAATCCGGGTGCGTCATGTTGCCACCCACACCTCGTTGACGCCCGCCCCGATGTCGGCGCTCAATCCACGGTCGAACAAGAAGTTGTTGCTGGACGAAGTGCTCGGTCGCACCGAGTTCTATCACCAGGAACTGGCCACCTTCCAGGGCTCGGGCACTGCCCTGGACATCGTTGGGCGACCCATCACGGCCGTGGTGGTGCGCAATATTGCCGGCAACACCACAGGTTGTTCGCTGGGAATCTCCGCCAATTGGGTCGTCGTCCAGGCTTCGCTGTTCAACCAGGCCACCCCGAATTCCTATGACGAAACCGTGTTGGTCCATGAACTGGGTCACGCCTGTAATCTGCCGCACCACCCAGCCCGGGACAACCTGATGTTCCCGACTTCGAGCCCGCCGGGAAACATTCGCGGCACGGCTTTGAATGGGCTGCAGCGTGCGGTGCTGCATGCCAATCGGCATGTGGTGCCGGGCCTGCGGTCGTAGTTGTTCCTGGTTCGGATCGCACCTCGACCCGCACCCCATTCGTCTGTTTTGCCTTCTCTTCGTTAGGGTCAGTCAGTGCTTTCTTGGTCATCGATCTCCGTCCCGCGCATCCCGGGTACCGCCGTTCCGCTGTCGCTGTACGACTCCGCCTCTCGTAGTGTCCGACTGACCGAACCGGGGGAGAGAGCAACGATTTATGTCTGTGGCATCACCCCCTACGACGCCACCCACCTCGGTCACGCAGCGACTTACCTGGCATTTGATCTGGTGCAACGCGTGTGGCTGGACAACGGGCATCAGGTGCATTACGTGCAGAACGCCACCGAT
>JBBSRY010000017.1:0-11836 GCA_038242595.1 Mycobacteriales bacterium | reverse complement strand
GGCTCGCAGCCCCTCCACACTCCGCTTCGCAAAAGGACAGCAACCACAACCCTTAGTGAGCGGCCTCGTTCCAGTTCGCGCCGAATCCTACCGAGACATCCAACGGGACCAGCAGATCCGGGTAGGCGCCGCCCATCTCGTCGATCAGCACAGCCGTGATGGCTGCCTGTTCGCCGGCCGCGACCTCGCAGACAAGTTCGTCATGAACCTGCAGCAGCATTCGGGACCGCAGTCCCTCGGCCTTGATTCGCTGCGCGACCTTGAGCATCGCCACCTTGATGACATCGGCGGCGCTGCCCTGGATGGGGGCGTTCAAGGCGTTGCGCTCGGCCAGCTCTCGGCGTTGCCTGTTGTCACTGGTCAAGTCGGGCAGGTAACGCCGGCGTCCGAGAATGGTCTCGGTGTAACCGGAGATCCGAGCCTTGTCGACGATTTCGCGAAGGTAGTCTCGGACCGCTCCGAAGCGAGCGAAGTAAGCATCCATCTGCCCCTGCGCCTCTTCCCGGCTGATCTTGAGCTGGGCGGACAACCCGAAGGCGGACAGACCGTAGACAAGCCCGTAAGACATCGCCTTGACGCGACGCCGCATATCAGCGCTCACCTCGCCGATCGGTACACCAAAGGCTTGCGCCCCCACGTAACTGTGCAGATCTTCCCCGGAATTGAAGGCAGCGATCAGCCCTTCGTCTCCGGACAGCGAGGCCATGATCCGCATTTCGATCTGCGAGTAATCCGCGGTCACCAGGTTCGCATAGGGCACCCCGGCCGTATCTTTTCCCGGCACAAAAACCTTGCGAATCAACCGACCCTCGTCGGTGCGGACCGGAATGTTCTGCAAGTTGGGTTCGGTGGACGAGAGCCGCCCGGTGGTCGAGATGGTCTGCTGGAAGGTGGTGTGGATCCGGCCATCATCGGCGGTCGATTTGAGTAACCCATCGACGGTGGTGCGCAGCTTCGTGACGTCGCGGTGACGCAGCAGATGCGTCAGGAAAGGATGCTCGGTTTGTTCGTGCAGCCAGGCCAACGCATCCGCATCGGTGGTGAATCCGGTTTTGGTCTTCTTCGTCTTCGGCATGTCGAGTTCGTCGAAAAGCACCACTTGAAGTTGCTTCGGCGACCCAAGATTGACCTCTTTGCCGATGGCATCGTAGGCGGACTTGGCGGCGATCTGCGCTTCGGTGGTGAAATCGGTCTGCAACCTGTTCAGATAGACGCTGTCGACCGCGATACCGGTGCGCTCGACCTCACCGAGCACTATGGTCAGCGGCAGTTCCATCTGGTTGAGCAACGTCAGCTGACCGGTTTCGGCGAGCTGGGTTTTCAACGCGGTATCCATCTCCAGGACGGCAAACGCCCTGAGCATGTCATTCTGATCGACGCTCACCTCATCGAAAAGCGACTGCTGGACTTCGGCGACATTATTGTCCTCCGGCGCCAGACTGCGGTGCAGGTACCGCTGGGCCAGATCACCCAGGTCGTAGGCGCGTTGACCGGGCAGCGCCAAATAGGCCTCGAGCTCGGTATCGCCGACGACGCCCTGCAGGTCCCAGCCCCGCCCGGCCAGCACATTGGCGGCCGTCTTGATCTGGTGCCCCACCTTCGGCGCCATCGGGTCGCTGAGCCAGGCGCCCAGCGCCGCCTCGTCATCCGGGGACATCCCAACTACATCAATCGCAGCGGCGGACCCATCGGCTACCGCGAGCGAGACCTGTTGCGTGTCACCAGTTCCCAGCAGCCAACTGCCGCGCACCCACAGACCCACCACGGCGCCGACAGCGTGTTTGTCCAGCCAGGCCCGCACCTGACCGGTGCCCAGCACCTCGGCCTGGATCTCAAATCCCTCGGTGCTCGTCGCATCGGTCTGGGCGAACATCTCCAGCAGACGATCGCGCAGGACCCGGAACTGCATCTGATCGAAGATGTCGTGCACGGCTTCGCGGTCATATGGTTGCGCGATCAGATCTGTCATCGGATCGGTTTCCAACGGAACATCGCGGACCAGCTCGGTCAGCCGCCGGTTGAGGATGACGTTGTTCAGGTTCTCCCGCAGGGCAATGCCGATTTTCCCACCGACCTCATCGACCCGATCCACCAAGGCGGTCAGCGACCCGAAATCGCGGATCCATTTGGAGGCCGTCTTCTCCCCCACCCCCGGAATACCCGGCAGGTTGTCGGAGGGGTCGCCGCGAAGAGCAGCGAAATCCGGGTACTGGATCGGGGTCAGTCCGTATTTGGTTTCCACCGATTCCGGAGTGAACCTGGTCATCTCCGAAACACCTTTGATCGGGTAGAGCACGGTGACGTTCTTGGTCACCAGCTGCAGCGAATCGCGGTCACCGGTGCAGATCCGAACCGTCATCCCATCGGCGGTAGCGATCGTGGTCAGGGTGGCGATGACATCATCGGCTTCGTAATTTTCCGCCGTCAGGGTCGGAATACGAAGCGCGCCAAGTACTTCTTTGAGTAGCTCCACCTGCCCTCTGAACATTTCCGGCGAGGCGGAGCGTTGCGCTTTGTAGTCGGGGAATTCTTGGCTGCGCCACGTGTTGCGCGAGAGGTCGAAGGCCACGGCGATATGTGTCGGCTTCTCATCCCGCAGCAGGTTCAGCAGCATCGCGGTGAAGCCGTACACCGCGTTGGTGGGTTGACCGGTGACGGTGGAGAACTTCTCCGCCGGGAGGGCAAAGAAGGCGCGGTAGGCCAGTGAGTGCCCATCGAGCAACAGGAGCGTGGGCGGCGCGCCGGTCGGAGCGTAGGGCGATTCTGTTTGGGTGGTCGCTACTGGAGTCGTCACGCCGCTGAGTCTAGGGTTTGGCACTGACAGTCCAAGAATCTCCAGTACTCGTATCGAAACTCCATCAAAGGACAACGGCCTTGACCTCCTCTTTTACCCCGGAATGGATGAACAGTCTCCAGGGCCTGACCAGCAAGCTCGGGATCAAGATCACCGAAATGACCCCGGAGCGGGTCACCGGGACCATGCCCGTCGAGGGCAATGTGCAGCCCTATGGACTTTTGCACGGCGGCGCCAGCGCTTCGTTGGCCGAAACGTTGGGTTCAATTCATGCCGGGAGTCTGGCGCCGGTGGGCAAAATTGCGGTCGGCACTGAACTGAGCTGCAGTCATCACCGGTCGGCGCGCAGCGGAACGGTTACCGCTGTGTCAACCCCGGCTCACGTGGGCAGATCAATGGCGTCGTTCGAAATCGTCATCGCCGACGATCGTGGTAAGCGAATCTGCACCGCCCGCCTCAGTTGCGCTTTCGTCCCCAACCGCACTGCCGAGGCCGGCTGACGGAGCCATTCCGATGGCGGCTGGGCCAGGCGAAACCTTCAGTATCGACTCGCCCTCGGCGGCTGGTCCGGTCGGGCCCAGGTACAGCGCCGCAATGGACAGCAACAGCAACACGGTCCCGATGATGGTCGCGGCAGACAACCGTTCGGACAACAGCAGCACCGCCAGCACTGCCGCGGTAACCGGCTCCAGCAGGGTCAGCACCGCTGCGGTGCTGCCGGCGGTGGTTCGCAGGCCTGCGTAGTAAAGTCCGTACGCCAGCGCGGTGGTCGATATCCCCAGATAAGCAAGGCCGGCAACGGTGTCGAAATCCGGGTGGAAACTGATCCCGGTGATGATCGCCAGCGGCAGCAGCGTGACGGTGCCGACCACCGTCGTCGCCGTGGTCAGCAACAGCGCCGGCATTGATTGCACCGCGTGGCGGCCGATCAATGCAGTGGCCGCGTAGGTGGCGCCGGAGCCGGCGGAGGCCAACATCCCCAAAGTCGGATTGGGGCCGGCGGCCGATGCCGCAGTACCGGCGAAAGTGACCGCTGCCAGCCCGACCAGGGCAACCGTCACCGATCCGGCAGTCAGCAGGCTCGGACGGCGTCGAGCGCGGATGCTTTCGTAGGTCGCGGTGAGGACCGGCGCCATCCCGAGCGCAATCACCGTGGAGATGCTCACTCCGGCATTTGCCACCCCGATGAAATACAACACCTGGTAGACGCCGAGACCGACACCGGAGAGCAAGATCGCCAGTGGGCGTTTCCGCATCGCTCGCAGCAGCTGCCCGAGACGGTGGGCGGTAAAGAGCAGCAGCACGATGGCGGCGATGGCCAGGCGGTAGAAGCCGATACTGATCGGCCCCAGTACCGAGCCCGCAATTACCCACTGGACCACGACTCCCGTTGTGCCCCACAGGATTCCACCCAGACTGATCTGAACCAGACCCAGCCGGTGGCCTAAAATGGAAGCGGCCCACGACACTGGGACGACGCGATGTGACATAAAAGTTGGGCTCCGAAAAAGCTGCAACCGGGCAGGATGCCCGGCCGCAGCTATATGTTGTCCTGCGAGCTACCCTACGAAGCGATTTCCTCGCCCAAGTAGGCGGCGCGGACCCGGTCATCCAGGAGCAGATCCTTGCCGGTACCGGAAAGAACAATCTCTCCGGTCTCCAGCACGTAGCCGCGATTGGCCAAACCCAGTGCCTGCGAAGCATTCTGCTCCACCAGCAGCACCGTCACACCGTCCTGGTTGATGTCTTTGATGATTTCGAAGATCTTCTTGACGATGAGTGGCGCCAGTCCCATTGACGGCTCATCCAACAACAGCAAACGGGGCTTGCCCATCAAGGCCCGCCCGATGGCAAGCATCTGCTGCTCACCACCGGATAGGGTGCCGGCCTGCTGTTTGATCCGCTCGAGAAGGCGAGGGAACAACTCGAACACGTGGTCCATGATTGTCTGATCGGGCTTCTTGAATCTGAACGCCCCCATCTCGAGATTTTCCAGAATCGTCATTCGCGGAAAGACATGTCGGCCTTCGGGCACATGGCAGATCCCCAGATGGATCAACTCATGGGCCGGGATGCCGTCGATCCGCTTTCCGTCGAAACGGATTTCACCCAACGATGGACGGAGCATTCCGGACACGGTCTTCTGGGTGGTGGTCTTGCCGGCGCCATTGGCACCGAGCAAGGCCACGATCTCTCCCTCGTCGACATGGAAGGAAATACCCTTGATCGCCTTGATCGCGCCATAACGGACTTCGATGTCGTCGACTTCCAGCAAACTCATGCCGGGACCTCCTCTTCGTCGGTACTGCCGAGGTAGGCAGCGATAACAGCCGGATTTTTCTGGATCTGGTCCGGAGTGCCTTCGGCAATCTTCTGACCGAAGTTGAGCACCACGAGCCGATGCGCGATGGACATGACGAGTTTCATGTCATGTTCGATCAGCAAAACCGAGATTCCGTCCTTCTTGTTGATACGCATGATCAGGTCTGCGAGTTCACGCTTCTCGGCCGGGTTCGTACCGGCTGCCGGCTCATCGAGCAGGATTACCCCTGGGTCGGTGCCCAGGGCTCGCGCAATCTCAAGCCGACGTTGTTCACCGTAGGCAAGAGAACCGGCCAGATCGTTGGCGCGCTTGGTGAGTCCCATCTCACGCAGCAACTCATAAGCACGCGCTGTGCTTTCCTTCTCCTCCCGGCGCGCCCGTGGGAGATGCAACATTGATTCAACCGGGCTGGCCTTCATCCGGGTCTCGATACCGACCTTGATGTTCTCCAACGCGGTCAAAGCGGGGAACAACCGGATGTTCTGGAACGTCCTGGCCACCCCGAGGTGATTGATGATGTGGGTTTTCTTGCCGAGTACCGAGGACGGTGAGTCGCCGACCCGAGCAGCCAGGTTGATGGTGCCCTCCTGCGGGGTGTAGACCCCGGTCAGGGAGTTGAACAGCGACGTCTTACCGGCGCCGTTCGGTCCGATGATCGCCAGGATCTCCCCGCGGTACATCTTCAGCGAGATATTGTTCAGGCTGGTCACACCGCCAAATCGCAGGGTGACATCGGAAACATCGTAGATGACGTCTCGGATGTCCACCATCGACTGGTCGGGCGCCAGTTCGTTTCCTTCTTTGCTCAACGAAGTCATGACTTTGCTCCCATTCCTTCGCCGGCCGGTACCGCTGAGCCCTCGAGAGGTTCGTCGATGTCGTAGCCGTGGAGTTCGGCCGCGCGACGCTTGGCCGGGATGAGTCCGCCGGGGCGGAAGATCATCATCAACAGTACGACAGCGCCGATCCACATCTGCCGATCCTCGGCCGGAACCTGATCCTTGAGGAACTCTGGCAACCAGGTAAGTACGGCGGCGCCGGCCATGGCGCCGGGCAGCGAGCCCATGCCACCGAACACGACGTAGGCAACCACCAGGATCGAGTTGTTCAGGATGAAATTGTCCGGCGTGAAGAACCCGACATCGGAGGCAAAGAAGACACCGGCGAGACCGGAGGTCGAGGCGCCGATGGCGAAGGCGAGGAGCTTGATCCGAAAGGTGTTGACACCGGATGCCTGCGCTGCGATCTCGTCCTCGCGGACTGCCGCCCACGCGCGTCCGGTACGCGACTCCTCCAGGGCCCGGAACAGCACCACCACGATGACGATGATGATCAGGAGCAGGTACCAGTACTGGAGTTGGTTCAGGCCAAACTCAAAGCGAATGAACCCCAGATCGATCACCGGGTGCGGCACCTGCGGTGAGGGTCCACGGGTGGAGTTGGTGACTCCGTCGGCGTTGATCGCCACAATACGGACGATCTCGCCGAAGCCGAGGGTGACGATGGCGAGGTAGTCACCGCGCAGACGCAGCGTTGGTCCACCCAGGAGCACACCGGCGACCAAACAAATCGCGATGGCAAACGGTATTGCCAACATGGGTGAGATGACGCCCCACGGGGGTTTGATGGGCAACGAACCCACCAGGTATGCCGTGGCGTAGGAACCGATGGCGTAGAAGGCGATGAACCCGAGGTCAAGCAGGCCGGCCCAACCGACGACGACGTTCAGGCCAATTGCCAGCAGCACGTAGATGCCGATCTGGGTGACCAGGACCGCCTGCCAAAAACTGGTGGCGGTCGGCGGGTAGAACAGTGCGGCTGCAAAAACGACCAGCAGCAGCGTCTTGGTGGCGGTTGCGTTTCCGAATAGTCCGCCATGATCGGAGGACTTGGGTGCGGCCACCTTGAGGCCGTTGACGATGATGGTTTTGGCTTTCTTCCAGTCGGCAGTGGCCACCACGAATCCGGCACCGGCGAAGAGGAAGAACGCAGCTGATGCCATCCAACCGCCGGAGCCGAGGTTTTGCCATGGCCCGGAGGCCTGATCAATTTTCAGCGAGGCACCGGCGGAGCTGAACAGGTACATCGTGTTCAGTGTGAGGTAGAGCGACACCAGACCAAGCGCGAAAGCCACCCAGCCCACTATCTTGTTCCGTAGATAAGTGGCGGCGGCGGCCGCGATCAGGGTGAGACCGAAGAGGATAAATCCAAGGAAGCTCAGATATGCCTCGGCGATCGGCGCGAGCCCCTTACCGGTGAAGAAGGTAGCGGTGTCGGTGAGGGTGGCGTTGGTCTTGGACGGCGAGAACCAGGTGGCTGATGCCAATCCGAGAGTTCCCACGATGAGACCGAGGACGGCCAGCGGCAGTCCGGGACGCCAGGTCAGAACCCGCCCGAAGAACGCTTTGGTGTCGGCCGACTCCTGCTTGGACATAGCGATCGTGACCGCAGCTCCGAGCAGCACCAGATAACCACTAACAGCAGAGCCGGCGCCGAGTGAGTGATCGATTCGAGTTGTGGTGGCGGCGTAGGCGCTTTGCGCCACCGGCGCTATGAACGCACCGGCGATGGCGAGCACCGCTGCGCCCCAGGCGATGGGCCGCTTTTCCAAAACGATGGCGGAGCCGGCCAGCAGGACTGTTACAAAGAGCAAGGGCCAGGCGAGCCAACTGAAATAGACCTGGGCCAGCGGGGCCAAACCGTCGATGTTTACCGCCGCATCGGAGACAGTGTGGAACTTGCCGTCACCGGTCGGATCATGCCACTTGAGCAGGGTTTGGGCCGCAACAACGGTCACCAGACCGACCGCCAACGGGGCCACTCCAGAGCGATGGAAGTACGGTGTGATCTTCGACCAATAGGTCACCAGCACAAAAACAAGCAGCCCAATTCCCAGGAATAGGAAGATTCGTGGGGCGAACACGGCTTGGCGGAAGGCGAGGCCGTAGTCCTGCTGCGTTCCCTGCTGCGGACCGACCATGATAGCCAGCGCGAAACCGAGTGCCAGGCAGGCGAGCAGCCGCTTAAAGACGGGGCTGGAGAAGACGTTGGATTTCATGCGGCCCTCCCGAGCTTTTCACCGAGGATGCCGGTGGGGCGGAAGACAAGGACGAGAACCAGCACCACGAAGGCGACAACGTCGGTCCATTTGGTCCCGATGAAGGGTAGTGCGGGGATCAGAACTTCGATGACACCCAGCAGCAGACCACCGACCATGGCACCGCGAATGTTTCCGATACCACCCAGGACGGCGGCGGCGAATGCCTTAACACCGGGCAGGAAGCCCATGATGTTGGAGAAAACGAAGGCTGTTCCGAAAAGGAAACCGGCCGCGCCACCGAGGGCGCCACCAATGACGAAGGTCCGCGAGATCGTCTTGTCGATGTTGATGCCCATCAGCGCGGCGGTGGGTGCATCCTCAGCCACACCGCGAATGCTACGGCCGAGCTTCGTGCCGGATACCAGGCGGTCCAGGAAGAGCATCATGACGATCGCGGAACCGACAATGATCAGCTGAATCAGCCGGACTTCGGCGCCGAAGATACTAAAAACGATGGCGTCCTTGTTGAAGTAGTCCGGGAACTGGTTGTTGGTGAAACGGTTGAACAGCTTGCCGGCCAACGCAGAGAGCAGGAAGGACATCCCGATAGCGCTGATCAGGAAGGCCAATTTGGGTGCCCCCCGTTTTCGAAGCGGTCGGTAGGCGATCCGTTCCAGTCCCCAGGCCACGGCTGCTCCGGTGAGACCACCACTGAAGAGGCCCAGAATGAAGACCAACGGCACTACCCAACCGGGAAGGTCACCTCCTTCACCGACAATGGCGTGCACGACGATGAAGCTGGCAAAGGCGCCGGCCATGAAGACCTCGCTGTGGGCGAAGTTGATCAACTGAAGGACGCCATAAACCAGGGTGTAACCAAGCGCAATCAGCGCGTACATCGATCCTCGGGTCAGTCCCGAGAACAGATAAAGCAAGAAATCGTGCATCCAAAACGCCTTCCACGGAGTTCTGCCGGCAGCGCCGTCATCAAGGGAATCTGAACAGAGAACGGAAGAAGGCGCCGCCGATGAGGTAACTGAACATCGATGACGCCTTCTTCGCTGGATCGCTGGGTCAAGCAGTCAATCCAAGAATTCGTTACTTACTGCTCTTTCATGTCGCCGACCAGCGTGATGACGCCGTCAATCTGCTGGTAGAGATTGATGGTCGCGTTTTCGACCTCGCCCTCCGGGGTGAACTTCACCTGGGTGGTGATGCCCTTGTAATCGAGATTGTTGACGCCCTCGAGAACAGCTTCACGGGTGACCTCGCCCTTTGCTGCAAGATCCTTGAAGACAGAGATCATGGCATTGGCTGCGTCATAAGCCTCCGGAGAGTACGTGGAGGACGGGGTGCCGAACTTGGCAACATAGGCCTCTTCGAATGCCTTGGCACCCGGAGCTGTCGTGGCATCCAGGCAACCGCAGGAGAAGTACCAGCCGTCACCGGCATCGCCGGCGCCTTCGGTGAAGACGGAGGACTTGCCACCGTTACCGGTGACAGTCTTGCCGGTGTAACCGGCCGACTTCAGAGCCTTGGCAAACAACGAAGCCTGAGCGTCGTATCCACCGTAGAACAGTCCGTCGGCACCGGAGGAAACCACAGTCTGCGCGATGGCGCTGTAGTCGGTGGTCTTGGCGTCGACGCCTTCACGGGAAACCGTGACACCGGCCGCCTCGAGGCCCTTCTGCAGGTCGTCGGCAACACCCTTCCCGTAGTCGGACAGATCGTCGACGATGTAGACGTTCTTGAGTGTCTTTGCCATCCACGCAGCGGTACCGGCCGCCTCGGTGGCATCAGTGGGAACGATGCGGTGGAACGAGCCCCAACCGGAGGTGGTCAGGGTGGCGTTGGTAGCCGACGGGCTGATCAGGGCCATCTTGGCTTCGGTGTAGGTGTCACCGACCGCCTTGGTGGTGCCGGAGAAGATCGGACCAACAACGCCGACAACGCCGGTGTCCTGCAGCAGGGTGGCTGCCGCGGCCGGCGACTTGTCCGGTAGACCGGCGTCATCGGACTTGACCACCTCTAGTTTGAAACCCAGGTCGCCAGCCGCGTTTGCCTGCTCGACAGCCAGTTCCACAGCGTTGATCATGTTGATGCCGAGCTGCTGGTTGTCACCGGTCAGCGCACCCTGAAAGCCAAGCTTGTAAACGGCATCACTGTTGCCGCCGCCGGCCGGAGCCGCGGACGACGCTGCGCTGGTACCGTCTGCGGCCGGGGCCGCACTGGTAGCGGCGGGGGTGGTGGAGTTCGAGCACGCGGCAAGTGCCATAGCTCCGATGACTCCGATTGCGGCGAACTTCGCCAGGGACCTACTCCGCACTGAGGGTTCTCCTTAAGTTTGTCGAACTCCGGATGGGAGTCCGAACGATAACGACGCGACTGCTACGGGCGGTTCGCTTTGTAGATCTCTCGACCCTCTCCAGCTATATCGGCTGAAGTGGAACAGAATTATGGCAACTACGCAAACGTTTACGGCCCGCGGTCGGAACAGTAGACGAAACCGAGCTTTTCGTAACCCCCTTGGAACCACTCACGCATCGATCGTGACCAAATTGCGTCCATTGGAAGTTCGAAGCGCCATACGCAACACCGGGTTCTTTCGGAAAATCCCATCCGGCAGGACTTGAACGACTCCAGAGAGTTACGGTCGCGCTGAGTGGGATCTTAGGATCCCAACCCGTCCAAAACGGCCTGCGCGATATCCCGCATCGACGCGCGCCGATCCATGGCGGCGCGTTGCAGCCAGCGGAAGGCTTCCGGCTCGGTCATCTTCTGCTTCGTCATCAACAAACCCTTGGCCCGGTCGATGATCTTGCGGACCTCCAGACGCTCGGTGATGTCAGCAACTTCGGCTCGCAGCGTGACGAGTTCGGAGTACCGAGCCACGGCGACCTCGATGGCCGGTAGCAGGTCGGATTTGGTGAACGGCTTGACCAGGTACGCCATCGCACCGGCCTCGCTGGCCTGCTCGATCAGATCCGGCTGCGAGAAGGCGGTCAAGATGATGACCGGCGCAATCTGCGCGTCGGTGATTTCGGCAGCTGCGGCGATACCGTCCTTCTTGGGCATTTTCACATCCAGAATGACCAGATCGGGCTTGAGTTCGACGGCCAGCGCCACTGCCTGCTCGCCGTCGCCGGCTTCACCGACCACGTCGTACCCCTCTTCAGCCAGCATCTCCTTCAGGTCCAGGCGAATCAACGCCTCATCTTCGGCAATCAGGACCCGTTTTGGTGTCGCCATCGACTTACTCCTCCAGGTGCACCCCCTCCGCGGTCCGGCGAGGATCTCTGCGACTGAGATTATCCGGCGCACCGGCTGAGCTGGCGAGTTGGCGAGCGGTAAAAGATGTGACATAAATTAGCTAAGCTGTTCAGGTTCGTGATGCTCACCAGAGGTTGTCGACTCGAACAGCAGTGCGCCCCTGTATCCCAATTGGCAGAGGAAACGGATTCAAAACCCGTGTAGTGTCAGTTCGAGTCTGACCAGGGGCACTTTTCGCAGGTCAGATTGTTGATTGACCTGATTCCGGGTGCATCGCTTCGTCGTTAATCGAGCAAGCGTCTCATTAGTGTCTCCCACATAATTTAGTTGTTGATGTTGGAAGCTGCACCGGAAAATACTGACGAGAATCCGCCACCAAATGCCGCGCAGTCCTTCGGAAGGCCAAGGG
>JBBSRY010000016.1:0-11858 GCA_038242595.1 Mycobacteriales bacterium | reverse complement strand
GCCGATCACCATCGCCGGCTTTGTAGTGGCCGTCACCGGTTTTTCGTGAGGAATCGGATTGATGCCGCTATTCCCGTGCGGAATTGTGGTGTTGGTCGGGACGCTCTTTGCCTCCCGCGGGATGGCATCGTTCGAGCGCGGCCGCCTTGGCATTCTGGAAGGTCAGCGAATCGGGCCAGTCAGCTACCTGCTCTGGGCGTGGTCACTGCCGGAGGAATAACGATCGTCATGGGCTCAGCTATCAACTTGGCTGGGACGGCTGGCTCGCCGATGTCGCGTTGTCGGCCTCGTCGGAGTGTTCGCCGCCCTCACTCTCCCCTATGTGCTCAGAGCGCTGACAGCCACCGAATCCGCCGTCGCTTGGGCTTTGTTGACCGCCAAAGCATGCTGCGTCGTGGGTGTGCGCCGACGAACCTTCCCGTAGTCACCGGGCTCGCTTTCGCGCAGACGCCGACACCCGGCGTCAGTTTGAGCAAGACATCCAGGACGGTCCGCAGCGACGGCTCGCCGGCTTGATGCAGTGGTTGGCCGCTGCCGATGGTCAGCTAGCGATCAATCCGGACGCTGCCGTGCTCTGTCGGTGTCCGGTGATAGCGTCCTGTGCGGTCGGCTATCGAGGCGCCGACCCTCAGGGAGGCATACGTGAGTCGGCTCAGCGAGGTCGGAGACCGGGCAGCATGGCGATGCTGGCTGTGTGACAAACCGGTCGACCAAACAGTCTCCTCGAACGATTCGCGTGGCGCCACCATCGATAACATATTTGCCGCCACCAAGGGGTCCCGTAGCAAGGCCGGCGATGAGCGGCTGGCCCACCTGGGCTGCAACACCAAGCGCGGCGCCGTCAAGCCGGTCATCGGCTGGCCCGACCATTTGATCGTCGCGGATCCCGCTGTCATCCTGACCACGGTGGAGCGGTTGCAACGAAAAGGCGGCCGAGAAATTGTCGGGCGCACGATGGATCGCCGCGACGCTCAAGAAATTGCAGATTGGTTGCTGGATCGAATTTCCCGGTTGGCACCGGAGCTGAAGTTGGAGTCCGGGATCGAAGCCGGTGGTGGGCAGTACATGGTGTCGTTAAGTGCCCAGCGGCGTTGAGTGCCCAGCGGCGTTGAGATGAGCCTGCGAGCTGCTGGACCTGGACCTGGGCCTCTGAGCGAAGCCGATGGCGGTGGCTTTCCGGCGGCAAACTAGGCTCAGCGGTAACCAGGACAACAATGGGCAGATCCTTGAGGTCGGTCAATTGTGCGGCATGGCCTTGCCAGATGACCGGTGGGGCCATAACGACCAGACGTAGATCTGACCAGGAAGCGCAGGGGTGTCAGCAGTGGACAAAGTGGTGAAGGACGCGGCAGCCGCGGTAGCGGACATCAAGAGTGGGTCGAGCCTGGCCGTGGGTGGTTTCGGACTGGCCGGCATCCCGTGGATTCTGATTGATGCTTTGTTGGCACAGGGCGCTGACGACCTCACTGTCGTGTCCAACAATTGCGGTGTCGACGGCGCCGGCTTGGGCAAACTGCTGGAAGGTCACCGTATTTCGCGGGTAATTGCCTCGTACGTGGGGGAGAACAAGGAATTCGCCAGGCAGTTCTTGGGCGGTGACCTGCAGGTGGAACTCACCCCGCAGGGCACCCTCGCCGAGCGACTCCGGGCCGGCGGGGCCGGAATCGGAGCCTTTTTCACACCGACCGGGGTGGGGACACAGGTGGCTGACGGCGGCTTGCCCTGGCGGTACGGACCGGATGGGTCCATCACGGTGTCCTCGCCCAAAAAGGAGGTTCGTGAGTTCGGCGGCCGGCCTATGGTCCTCGAAGAGGGGATCGTGACAGACTTTGCCCTTGTTCGGGCTCGCACCGCTGACCGTCACGGCAATGTGGTGTTCCACTCCTCGGCTCGTAACTTCAATCCGCCTGCTGCGATGGCCGCTCGCGTTACGATTGTCGAAGCCGAGGAAGTGGTGGAGGCCGGTGAGATTCCGCCGGATTCAGTGCATCTACCAGGCGTGTATGTCCAGCGCGTGGTGCAGTTGAATCCTGAGCAAGCGACCAACAAGCGAATCGAGAAGCGAACAGTGCGCGCCGAATCTGAAGGGGTGAACTGAAATGCCTTTGACTCGCGAAGGTCTGGCTGCTCGCGCCGCCGCAGAACTGTCCGATGGTCAATACGTGAACCTGGGAATTGGTCTGCCCACGCTGATCCCGAACTACCTACCTGTCGGTTCCACCATCGTGATGCAGTCGGAGAACGGCATTCTCGGGGTTGGACCCTACCCGTTGGATTCTGATGTGGATCCGGATTTGATCAACGCCGGGAAAGAAACAGTGACAACCATTGCGGGGGCGTCATTTTTTGATTCTGCGACCAGTTTCGCAATGATCCGCGGTGGTCATATCGATGTGGCAATCCTTGGAGGCATGCAGGTCTCATGTGCCGGTGATCTCGCGAACTGGATGATTCCAGGCAAGATGGTGAAGGGGATGGGCGGTGCGATGGATCTGGTGCACGGTGCCCGCCGGGTCATTGTCATCATGGAGCACTGCGCGAAAGATGGTACGCCAAAGCTGTTGTCGGAGTGCGATCTGCCGCTGACCGGTCAAGCCGTGGTGCACCGAGTGATCACTGATCATGCCGTGCTGGATGTCGCCGGTGATCATTTCGATGTTGTGGAGATTTTTGACGGCATCTCCTGGGATGACCTGGTCAGTGTGACCGGTGCGCCATTGGTTGACGCCCGACAGAGTTGACACAGTTGGGTGAACTCGTCAGGGTAGTGTTCAGGTGAGGTCGGAAGGGTCAGGCGTCTCGGTTGGGGTGCTTGACTCGTCGCGCAGGCGAGGTTCTGTGCGATCCCGCGGGTGGATGCCGAATTTATCTGCGTAGAACAATCGGACCAGATCCATATCTTCGCCAATGTTTCCGCTGGGTGGGAAGGTCGGGCCCAGGCCGGCTGTCTTCGTCGCCCGATCCACAAAGCCGAGAGTGATCGGCATTCCTGATTCCTGAGCGATGCGATAGAAACCGGATTTCCAGTAGTCGCCCTTCTTGCGCGTCCCCTCCGCTGCGACGACAAGAAAGAACTCCTCGCCGGCGTCAACCCGGCCGACAATCTCCGAGACCACCAAATGTGGGTTGTCCCGGTCCACCGGAATCCCACCGGTGGCCCGGGCGAGAACACCCATCGGGCCTTGGAAGAGGGACTTCTTGCCCAGAAACTTGGGGGTGATGCCAAAGCCCCAGGTGATGGCGAGCATGACGATGTAGTCCCAGTTCGAGGTATGTGGAGCGCCGACCAGGATGCCGTTGCGGGTACCAGGATGCTGACCTACGAGCGTCCAGCCGGTCAGCTTCCATACCCAGCCGGTGAGCTTCGACCGGATTCCGGGTCGGGCGGTCGGGGGATTGCCTCCGGAACTCATCACCTCTGAAGGCTACCGGCGGATGGCGCTCGTCAGTAACTCCCCGGTAAACGCCCTCACCAGGCAGATGGTTCGAAATCTTTGAGGAAGCAACCGTACAGATCTTCGCCGGCCTCACCACGAACAATCGGGTCGTAGACGCGGGCTGCCCCGTCGACCAGGTCCAGTGGGGCATGAAAGCCTTCGTCAGCGAGTCGTATTTTGGTGGGATGCGGGCGCTCATCGGTGATCCAACCGGTGTCCACCGCCGTCATCAGAATTCCATCCGATTCCAGCATCTCAGCCGCGCTGGTCCGGGTCAGCATATTTAACGCGGCCTTGGCCATATTGGTGTGCGGATGCCCCGGGCCTTTATAGGCGCGACTGAACTGCCCCTCCATGGCCGTCACATTCACCACATACTTACGGCGGGCCGAGGCCGCGGCCATGGCCGGCCGGAGTCGGCTGACCAGAATAAAGGGTGCCGTGGCATTGCACAGCTGAACCTCCAGCATTTCCAGCGCATCAACTTCGTGCACCACCTGAGTCCAACTGTTCTGGTGATGCAGATCCGGTACCAACCCACCGGCGTCGATGGCGAGTTGGGCGGCAATCCGCTCGGCGGTGGTCGAGCCCGTGGTCAGGGCCAACCCGGTGATGTCACCGGCGGTCAACCCCACTCCGGTCAACAGGCCGGCCGGCGCGGAGGTCAGCGCTCTGGGCAGATAACTGGCCGGCAGATCGTCGTGCGGTACCGAACCGTCCAACGCCACCGGGTGGACGTCGTTGGTATGACCGAAACTGATCACCTCTGGCAGCGGCCCGGTCGGTAGCGCCTCGGACTCGGCACGGACCAGCGGGGCGTAGGAGCCGGGGGAGCGGCGGACCGTCTGAGCTGCATTGTTGATCAGAATATCCAATGGACCGGCGGCGGCTACCGAGTCGGCCAGTTGTACCACCTGGGCTGGATCCCGCAGGTCGATGCCCACGATCCGCAACCGGTGCAGCCAGTCCGCGCTGTCTGGCATCGAGGTGAATCGGCGAGTCGCATCGGTGGGAAATCGCGTGGTGATGGTGGTGTGGGCGCCATCGCGCAACAATCGCAGCGCGATGTACATGCCAATTTTTGCTCGACCACCGGTCAACAGAGCGCGCTTACCGGTGAGGTCGGTGCTGGCATCGCGGCGGCTACGGTTCTTCGCTGCGCAGTCCGGGCACAGCTGGTGGTAGAAAGCATCAACCTGGGTGTAGCGCTGTTTGCAGGTATAACAGGGCCGAGCTCTGAGCAAAGTTCCGGCGCTCGCACCTGCGGTGTTGGAAACCAAAGGGAGACCTTGAGTTTCGTCATCAATTCGATCCGGAGAACCTGTCGCTGTGGCGGCAACCACGGCACGGTCAGCGGTAGAAATAGCGTCTCGTTTTTCCAGTCGCCGTTGCTTCTTGATGGACTTGAACAGTTTTGCCGTCGCTCGTCGGATCGTCACATAGTCCGGGTGGTCCTCGCCCAGGTCTTCTATTTCGGTGAGTACTTGCAGCGTCAGCGCCATGCGTGCTGGAGTAACCCCGTCAGCGTCAGAGACTTCAGCGCCGACTGCAGGGTCTTCGCCTGCGTGGTTGTGCTCTGCATGGTTGTGCTCTGCATGGTTGTGCTCTGCATGGTTGTGCTCTGCATGGTTGTCTACTTCGCTGGTAGACCTGGTGAGTTCAGTTTGAGCCGCAAGGTGGCAGCTCTCGGTGTTGTCCGGTCGGTCCAGATGCGGAGTCATGCCTTGTTAACCATCTCTATGTGCTTCGATTCATCATCCCGCAGTGGTGTCACTGCATGTCATCACACCTCTGCGTGCGGTTACACCACTGCCTGTCATCACTCTCGGCCTGCCATCACATCGCGAAGGAGCCCTGGCAACCCTTTGGCATTCTACGCGTGAGCCGCGCCTGGCCCGCATCGATGATTCGCCGACTGCGGGCGCGGCAGCCAGGAACTCGCCAACCCGACAGGTATTGTGAGCCACGTCACTGGTCAAACCGGTCTGTGCAACAACTGTGGGGGCAGCGCCGATGGCCAGGGCCGGTACCTCCCCCCGAATATTGTTCTCTCGGTGCTGGCCACTCTCGCTGGTCGCCGTGTTGACGCTGGGTTGTGCGGCAGCGGACCCGGTTAGGCCGGTTGACGCCACCGCCGTACCTTCGATGTCCGCGGCGCCGAATTCGGCAACCTGGGCCATCACCTCAATGGGCCCGTCGTAGGCGATCTCGACGATGGCGATTCCGGCCGAAGCGCCGGAAGCACCCGTAGCGCCGCAAGCATCCGGGGCGCCTGAGGTTCCGCTGGGGGAGCCGATCACCAGAACCAGCACCGCAGCGATGTCCACCAATCCGCAAGCTGCTGGATTCAACACTGCAACCGTGCCGTGCCCCGGGGTGCGCTGCATCACGGTGACAGTAACCGGCGACGTTCTGCTCCATGAACCCTTATGGGAGCAGGCCGCGGAGGATGCCGGTGACAGTGTGGGTCCGGAGGATGCGGGGGCCGGCGCATTCGACTTTCGGCCGTTGTTTGCGGGTCAAAAGCCTTTTGTCGAGCCCAGCGATGTCGCAATTTGTCATCTGGAGACGCCGGTCGGACGGGCGGCCGGCCCGTACGAGGGCTACCCAAATTTCAGTGTGCCGCCGCTAATTCTTGCTGCCCTGGTGGACACCGGCTATGACGCCTGCTCGACGGCAAGCAATCACAGTAACGATCACGGCACCGAGGGCATTGACCGCACGCTGGAAGCATTGGACGCCGCCGGTCTGGCGCACGCCGGCACCGCCCGTACGCCGGAGGAAGCAAACACGCCCACACTGATCTCCTCGCCCGCAGGCACTGTTGGTTTGATTTCGGCAACCTACGACCTGAACGGAGCCGATACCGAGGAGCAATGGCAAGCCGAAATGATCGATCCGGCACGGATTATCGAGCAGGCCGCTGCGGCCAGAGCGGCCGGGGCGGAGGTGATCGTGGTGGCACTGCATGCCGGGGTGGAGTACCAGCATGAGCCCACCGGGCAGCAGGAAGAACTCGCCGGACAACTTCTGGCCGATAGCAACATCGATCTCGTCTACGGGCATCACGCCCACGTCGTCCAACCGTTGGAATCGATCAACGGTAAATGGGTCCTGTACGGTCTGGGCAATACCGTTGCCGCCCACGGGATTTCAGACCTCGGCAACAGGGAAGGGTTGCTGGTGCGGGTGCAGTTCAGCCAGGGTAACGACGGTCGGTGGACCACGACCGATGTGTCCTGGGTGCCGTCGCTGGTCGATGACTCATCGCCCTACCGCTGGTGTTCGCTTCTGGCAGACTCTGCTTGCAGCGACGATGATGAAGTGAGCCTGGAACGGATCACCAGTGTGGTGAATTCCCGGGGTGCCGCTGAGGCCGGGGCTCACGAGTTCCCCGGCTGGTAGAAACCAGCCGAGCCGACCGATTCAGCTGAACCAGTCCCCTGGGTCACCGGTCCAACTCCCAGTACTGTGTTGCTGCCGGGAACTGGTTGCACTGTTGGCCGGCTGATTGCCGGCCGACGGCAACGGTGGCGTGGTTGGCGACGGCTCGACACCCTCCCATATCGTCCATTCCGGATGGAACGTGCAGCCTGGCCAAGCCAGCACCAAACGGCACGAGGCGCACATCCAGATGCGATGGGATTGCCCGGCGCACAGACAAGGCATGCACCCGATCAGAACCTGGCCCGGCCCCAACTCGTGCCCGTCCGGGCAGCGCTCGGGCGCGAGCTCGGTGACGCCAATTCCCAGCGGTCGATAGTGCCGTAAGTCCATGGCGCACAACGTATGCCATAGCACCGACATCGCCCGAAGATTGAGGAGCCGGCCAAGAACAACCGGGGGGTATCTCAGGCGCCAGCCGGCACCACACTTGACTAATCAGTAGACCGACACATGGACGTGGTCATAGTGACAGCCGGTGATCACGGCCGGATTGGGGCAGCCGTAGGCATTGGACACATAGGTGGTCCACGGCCCCGGACGTGATCTGGCATTCCAGATCTGACCCTGCCAGATCACATATTTGATTCCCAGTGCTGCCTGGTTGGCCACCAACCAGTTCGCCATTCGCCAGCCGCTCTCGACGCCGAATTGGGTCCGGTAGTCGAACATGAAATCGCAGGCGCGTCCACCCGGATGGTCCGAACTCGTGTTCTGCGCACGACCGGATACGCAGCCAATTCGGCTCAACGGCATGATGCCGGCCGCGAGGGTGGCCTGCACCACACCGAACATCCGAGGTGTCAGCTTGTTGTTGGGATTGGTGGTGGGATCGGACACGCCGGCCACCTGAGGATCCCAGGTGGTGCGAGTCATCAGGTCAGAGGCAACATAGCCGGGCTGTGAGGATCCCGGGGGTTCCAGAATCGACTTGGAGGTAAAGCTGATTTCCAGGTAGGCCGCCTCATCGATTTCGATGGTGATCGGCGCCTCCGCTGCGAGCATCGAAGCCAGGCCGCTGGTTGCCGAATTTTCCGTTGCCGAGTTTTCGGCGGCGCTCGGGGCGGCAAGTGCGATCATCGCCCCCAGGACGAGGAAAATTGCAATGCTCAGACGAGGGCGGGGACGAGTGAATTTTGCGAATACCACCAGACCATTGTCCAGCGTCCATGGCCGTCAAAGTGGTAGTCATGAATATCTTTGGCTTATGATCCCGCGAAGCTTGATGTCACCGTGCGTGACAATCGAGTCTTTCAGAGGGTGATCACCCGGCACTGTGACAGATGAGTCCCTCATCTGCCGTCCACTCGATGGCACCCTGAGATTCTGACCCATTTGGCGGCTGGGAAACCACCGACGGAGCCAGGAGGCGTGAGACCTATCGCCAGGCGCCGCGCTCGTACTGCGGTCGGTAATTGATCTCCCCGGCAGGTACGCCCAATTCGTGCGCGGCTCGTTGCGGCCACGCCGGTTCGCGTAGCCCGGCACGGGCCAGGAAAACCGCGTCCGCACTACCGTCGACCAAAATCTGCTCGGCTTGAATCGGGTCAGTGATCAGGCCGACAGCGGCAGTGCGCACCTTGGCGTGCTCACGCACCTGGTGGGCCAATGGCACCTGATAACCGGGACCCACCGGAATGGGTGCCTTCGCCTCGTTACCGCCGGAAGAGACATCCACCAGGTCGACGCCGTGCTCGGCAAGCAGTGCTGACACCTGCCAGGTCTGCTCGATATCCCAGCCGTCCTCAATCCAGTCAGTACCGGAGAGTCGCACAAAGACAGGTTTTCCCGTCGGCCAGTTGGCGCGAATGGCATCCACCACCTCGATCAAGAGTTTGGCCCGGCCGTCCAGATCGCCGCCGTACTCATCAGTGCGCAGATTGGACCGGGGGGAAAGGAACTGGTGCAGCAGATAACCGTGCGCAGCGTGCACCTCAACCACATCAAAACCGGCGAGGTCAGCGCGGACCGCGGCTTCGGCGAAAGCCTGCACGACCGTCGAGATCTGTTGCGATGTCAGTGATTCTGGCTCGTCGTAGCCTGGGAAGGCCTGGGCTGAAGCACTAACCGTCGGCCAGCCACCATCCTGGGCAGGTACCGATCCCCGCGCGCGGGACCATGGCCGAAATACGGACGCCTTGCGGCCGGCGTGCGCGAGCTGGACGCCCATTCTGGCCCCCTGCTGATGGCCGAAGTCGACGATGCGAGCCCACGCGTTCTGCTGCTCCTCATTCCACAGTCCGGCATCCTCGGGGCTGATCCGACCAGCCGGCAGCACCGCGGCGGCTTCGGTCATGACCAAGCCGAAGCCACCGGCAGCGCGAGCGCCCAGGTGCACCAGGTGCCAATCGTTGGGTAAACCATCGACGCTGCTGTATTGACACATCGCCGAGAGCCAGGCGCGGTTCTCGAATGTGACATCGCGAATGATCATGGGCGTGAAGAGAAGGCACATATGTTTGTCAGCAGCATTGGCCCTGTCGATATTCCGTCAACAGGAGTGAAGTGTGTCCTGGAACAGGGCGCTGCGGCCGGTTCGACGCTGTGGTAGCCGTGGGCGGCCCATCCGACTGGGCATGAGGTGACAAGCACTAGGAAGACTGCGGGGCGTTGGCCACAAAGTCCTTGAGCCAGGCCAACAGTGGTTCGCCCAGATCGTCCCGCTCGGACGCCAGTGTGACGATCGTCTTCAGATAATCGAGCTTGTCGCCGGTGTCGTAGCGTCGGCCGCGGAACACGATGCCGACCACACCGCCGCCGGCCGCCGGGTCCATATCCATCAGGGTGGCCAATGCATCGGTCAACTGGATCTCACCGCCGCGACCCGGCTTGGTCTCCTTCAGCACATCAAAGACCTCGGGAGTCAGAACATAGCGACCGATGACGGCCAGGTTGCTGGGGGCGTCAGCCGGATCCGGTTTTTCCACCAGCGCTGTCACCTGGGAGACCTCGAGGTCGGCCAATTCGCCGGTCAGCGGCGTGGCCAACGGGGACACCGCAGCGCATCCGTACAAACCGATCTGCGAAGGTGGCACCTCGATCAGCGCAATCACACTCTGCCCGGTTGCCTCGTGCACTTGAATCATCTGTGTGAGCAAGTGATCGCGGGCATCGATGAGATCGTCTCCGAGCATGACCGCGAACGGCTTCCGTCCGACGTGGGCCTCGGCGCAGAGCACCGCGTGCCCCAGTCCTTTGGCATCTCCCTGTCGGACGTAGTGCAGGTCCGCCAGGGTGTTGGTGTGCTTCACCGCAGCCAGCTTGTCAGCATCACCCTTCGTCTCCAGCAGGTGCTCGAGTTCGTAGTTTCGATCGAAATGATCCTCGAGTGGACGCTTGTTCCGACCGGTAATCATCAGCACATCAGGCAGACCGGCATTGACCGCTTCCTCCACCACGTACTGGATGGCCGGCTTGTCGACAACGGGCAACATCTCCTTGGGCACCGCCTTGGTGGCCGGCAGGAAACGGGTACCAAGACCGGCAGCCGGAATGACAGCGGTGACAACAGAAGAAGAGGAGCTCACAGATGGTCCTTTCGGGAAAAGGCGGAATGAAAGTGGCGGTGCTTCACCCGCCAGTGACGCTGAGTGATCGAGCTTATACAACTCGATACTGGCAGATGTACGCCATCAACCGGGCATCAGGTGGTCAAGTTCTTCTCGCGACCGCTGGGCCCTGACATCGCTGCGGCCCGCGGCCAGCGACATCAGTCTGGCGGCTTTGAGTTCGGTTTCCTGCCACTCCTGGGCAGCATCGGAGGGATAGGTGATACCGGCACCGGTACCGAAATTGACGCTCCGGCGTCCGTCCGGATCGGTTCTGGTGAAAAAGGATCGGATGCCCACTGCCAGTTCGGCTCGTCCTCGGTCGGCATCGACGTAACCGACAGCGCCGCAATACGGCCCGCGAGCGACAGCTTCCAACTCGGCAATCACCTTGAGAGCACTGAGTTTCGGTGCGCCGCTGACCGATCCTGGCGGGAAGGTGGCAGCGAAAATTTCCGCCCATTCGACATTCGGGCGCAACCGACCAGTCACTGTCGACACCAGGTGGGCCAATCCAGGATGTTCCTCGACGGCCAGCAGACTCTGCACCCGAACTGAATCCGGGGTGCAGATCCGGTTCAGATCGTTACGCACCAAGTCGGTGATCATGATGTTTTCGGCAGTGTCCTTGTGTGCGAAGCAGCCGACTTGCGGAGCTGTGCCCTTGATCGGTGACGAGCTGACCATGTTTTTTTCGCGGGAGAGGAACAGTTCCGGACTCGCGGTCACGATCCACTCGTTGCCGTCATGGATCACACCTTGATAGGGCGCCGGATTCCCGGCTGCCAGTAGTGCGGCCAATGCCGCCGGATCGTCGTGGCGAGGCCGATCAGCGGTAAGCATCCGGCACAGATTCACCTGATAGACATCGCCGGCCTCGATATGGCGCTGAATGCGCCCGACCCGGCTGATGTATTGCGCCCGGTCCAGTGATGAGACCCAACTTGCCGCCGGCGGTCCCACCCAGTGACCACTGGGTTCCGGGAGTGGTGATCGCCGCGCGGTGCCGAACCGGTGAGCGATGAGTGCACCCTCGAAGGTGGCCGCAACTGCCCACCAGCCGCCCCGCTGCAGCGCGTGCGGCTGTTCTCGTAGATCGACGCTCTGTTGTAAGTCGGTGGCCAACACACCGCCCAGATGTGCCCACGGGGCGGTGCCTCCCATGTACAGATACCGTAGTCGGCTCCGACGGCAATCTGACAATGCCTATGGCCAATCTGACAATGCTATGGCGGCCGGCACCGGCGGTCGGCACCGGTGGACGATGCCGGGCACCGACTCTGATCTGGAGTGTTGCCGGTCAGAATGTCGCTCCCGGCGCGATGGCTCGGCAATACTGAGACGTGTGATTGACCCTCAACCCAGCAGTAATCGCGCAGCTTCCCCGAGCCGACCGTCGATCGATCCGCAGATCGCCGTCCCGATCCAG
>JBBSRY010000015.1:0-12251 GCA_038242595.1 Mycobacteriales bacterium | reverse complement strand
GACACCACCGTCGACCAGCAGTGATACCGCGTACCGCCGAAACCGGTGTTGCCCACCGGTGAGTCCTCGAAGCAGGTACACCGCGGCCGAACCGATCACCGACATCGCCAGTGCCAGCAGTAAACCAATATTGCCCTTCAGCACATGGGGAATCAGCGTGGGGGCGGCCAGCACCAACACCAGCAGTGTCACCACTGCCAGCAGCGCGGTCAGCATCCCAAGACGCCTGACGATGGTCGCAGTAGCGCTCCCGCGGGCCAATGCCGAACTGACCAAACGTGAGGACTCCTGTTCGGCGGCCACGAAAACGCCAGGACCGATGATGCTCAGGATCAGGTAGGTGGCCGACAGCGCGGCATAGGAGGTGTCGTCGAAGCGGCCATGTCCGACCAACGCCAGGAAGGCATAACCGGACAGTCCCATCAGCAAGGTACCGGCAGTCATCCAAATGACATTGCGACCAAACGGTTGGTCGACAGCGGAATTGGGAGCAGCCGCGGGGGAACTCAAAGTTCACAGGTTCCGAAAGTAGTCCACCGTGGCGGCCACACCCTGAGCCAGCGAAAACTGGGGTGACCAGTCCAAAATTCTCCGCGCCAGGCCGGCATCCAGTGCCGAGGCGCGCAGATCACCAAGCCGGGCCGGGGCCGATGTGGGTGTGTCGGTAGACCCGGTGGCAGTGGCTACCAGCGTGTGCAGCTCTCGGTCGCTGGTCTGCCGTCCGGTGCCGATGTTGAACCGCGTCCGATCGCCGGCCTGGCCGGTGGCACTCAGGAATGCCGAGGCGACGTCCTGTACGTAGACATAGTCACGCGTGTTGCCGCCGTCACCAAACACTTTGGTCTCTCGCCCGGCCAGTAGCGACTGGGCAAAGATCGCCACCACACCGGCTTCTCCATGGGGGTCCTGCCGCGGGCCGTAGACATTGGCCAAGGCCAGATGGGTGCAGTGGAGTCCATACAGTTGGGAAAACGCATTCAGGTACAATTCACCCGTCACCTTGGACACCGCATAGGGGGAGAGTGGGTTCACCGGCTGGGTCTCGGTAACCGGCAGCATTTCCGGGTCGCCGTAGATGGATCCGCCGGAGGAGGTGAATACCACTTTTCGTACCCCGGCGCGCTGGGCCGCCCGGGCCACGTTGATAGTGCCGAGAATGTTGATGGATGCATCGTTGGCCGGATCCTCCACGCTGGAGCGGACGTCGATCTGAGCCGCCAGATGAAAGACAACTTCGGGAGCGGCCTGCGCCACCACCTCGGCCAACGAGGCGTCGCGGACGTCCAGTTCGATGAATCGAATGCGGTCGCCGGCGGCAGTCAGATTGCCCAGGTGGCCGCGGCTCAAGTTGTCGACAACGGTGACCTCATCGCCGCGGGCCAGTAGGCGATCGACCAATGTCGAACCGATGAAACCGGCGCCGCCGGTGACCAGGGTCTTCATAGATATCCTCAAATTTGTGCTGTCAGGTCAGTCTGGGTTGCTGCTTTTCAGTGGCGCGCCATCGCGGAAATGAGGCAGCAGCTGGTTGTCGAACATCGACAGTGCCGATGCAATCGCCATGTGCATATCCAGGTACTGATAGGTGCCCAGCCGACCGCCAAAGAGCACCGATTTCTCGTTTTTGGCCAGTTCCCGATATTTGGTCACCATCGCGCGGTCCGCATCGGTGTTGATCGGGTAATACGGCTCATCCGACGGCTCGGCGAAACGGGAGAATTCCCGCATTATCACCGTCTTATCGGCTGGATAATCTCGCTCCGGGTGGAAATGTCGAAATTCATGAATTCGGGTGTAGGGCACGTCGAGGTCGGCGTAATTCATCACCGAGGTACCCTGATAATCGGCAACCTCTACCACTTCGGTTTCGAAATCCAAGGTCCGCCAACTCAATTGGCCCTCACTGTGGCCGAAATAAGCGTCCAACGGACCGGTATAGATCACCGGCAACCCGGCCGGAATCTCGGCTCGAATGTCAAAGTAATCAAGACCGAGTTGCAGGCAAATCAATTCATGGTTGGCCATTTTCTGCAGCCAGGCGGTGTAGCCGTCTACGGGTAGGCCTTCGTAGGTGTCGCTGAAGTAGCGGTTGTCAAAGGTGTACCGCACCGGCAGTCGGGAGATGATCTCGGCCGGCAGTGCCCGTGGGTCGGTTTGCCACTGTTTGGCCGTATAACCCTTGATGAACGCCTCATACAGTGGGCGACCGATCAACGAGATCGCTTTGTCCTCAAGATTGTCGGCGGTTCCGGCCGGGACCTCGCGGGCCTGCTCGGCCACCAGGGCGCGGGCCTGGGTCGGAGTGAAGCTTTGGTTGAAATAGGAGGTGAGCGTGCCGAGGTTGACCGGCATCGGGTAGGTCCGACCCTGATAGGTGGTCCAGACAGTGTGTCGATAGTCGGTGAAATCGGTGAATTGCCGCACGTACTCCCAGACCCGCTGGTTGGAGGTGTGGAATAAGTGGGCGCCGTAGCGGTGGATCTCGATTCCGGTGTCCGGGTCGGCTTCTGAATAAGCATTGCCGCCGATATGGTCTCGGCGATCAATGATCTGCACCCGCAGCCCCAGTTCGGTGGCCGCCCGCTGCGCAATCGTCAGCCCGAAAAAGCCGGATCCGACAATCAGCAGGTCCACCTCATCCCAGGAAATTGCCGTCATTCACCCGCTCCGTTCACCGGTCGGCCGACGATGTGCCCGACCAGATTACGAATACCGGCCTTGTGTTTGGCTTTGATTGCCTTTGGCAGCACGGTAAACGCATTGGCCCTGGACAGGAAGTGATGCCGACCGGCGGCCGCGGCCCGGCGCCAGCCCAGTACCTCCAGCTGATCGGCCGCGCGCCGGAAATACTCCCGCTCTTCGATGAAACGGGTGCCCTCCAGGGCTCGCCACGAGGAGTCGCTGCCGCTGTGCCGACGGTAGGAAAAGCAGCGGGTGTCATCGAGCAGCAGGGAGTGGCCCGCTGCGACCAGGTCGATCACCATGGCCAGATCCTGGACGACATTGAGACCGTGTTGAAATCCGATGGCAGTCATGGGTTCGCGCTTGAACACCAGTGAGGGGAAGTAGAGCCAGTTTCCGCGCAGCAGGCTGACTGCCAGCTCTTCGCCGGCCAACAAACGACGGCCGCGAACCGATGGTTTGGCCAGCCGTTCTTTGGTGGTGTCCAACAGGGTGGTCACCACCTTGCCGGATTCGTTGATCACCTGGACCCCCGGTTGGATCACGGCAGCCTGTGGAAAAGCCTGATGAGCGGTCAACACCGTCCGGACGTAGTTGGGTAGCAACTCGTCGTCGGCGCCCAACAGCACAATCAGCTCCTGGGTGGCCAGGTCTACGCAGTGCCGGTAATTGCCGTTGGCACCAAGATTCTTCTCGTTGCGCAGGTAGGTAACCCGATCATCGGTGAGGTCGGCAAAATACTGCGGGATCGTGTCGTCCGGGTACCCATCGTCAACGACTGTCAGCGTCCAGTTCGGGTCATCCTGAGCCAGCACACTGCGCACCGTTGACCGCAGCATCTGTGGATCTCCGTAGAACGGAAGGAAGATTTCCAGCGTCTTTGTCGGCTCCGGGACTTGCGTACCTGCTGGGGATGACGCTGGTGTTTCGGGCATCGACACTCTCATTTGCTCAGGTCCGTGCTGCTATCGGGCGTGTTGGGGCTTGGCAATGTTAACCGACGGTAGGTGGTTGACTCCTGACATCGGCGTGGGCCACCGTGTCGAAGACGATCAGCGATGACCGAACAAGGTTCGCTGGGGCACGTATCCTGATGATGCCCGAAATAGTGCCGGTGTTGCCGGGCCGGCCCGGGTACCGGGCGGATTCAAGGAGTGATTGCGTGCGTACTGAGCCCAGAGTGCTCCTGGACGCTACCGCCATTCCCGCCGAACGTGGCGGCGTCGGTCGCTATGTCGACTGCCTGGCCGCGGCGCTGGATGCGCGGGGCGCTGCTCTCTCGGTGGTGTGCCAGAGCAATGATGCCGCTACCTTTTCCGAGCTTGCCCCCCGGAGCCGGATCATCCCGGTCGCTGAGCAAGTGGGCAGTCGCCCGGCGCGGGTGACCTGGGAACAGACCACGCTCCCCAGGCTCGCCCGACGGCTGCCGGTGGACGTCATTCACTCCCCGCACTACACGATGCCGATGACCGCGGGTGTGCCGGTGGTTGTCACCTTGCATGACGCCACCTTCTTTTCCGATCGCAGTCTGCATCTGGGTATCAAGGGTCGATTCTTCCGTGGTTGGACTCGGACGTCGCTGCGGTTGGCGGCGGTGTGCGTGGTGCCCAGTCGGGCCACCGCCGATGAGTTGGTGCGGATGGCGATGGCAGACCCGGCCAGATTGGTAGTTGCCCACCACGGTGTCGACAGCGAGCGATTCCATCCTCCGACGGCCCAGGAGATTACCGCCGCCGCCAGTTACCTCGATCTGGACGCGCGCAGTTGGGTGGGGTTCCTCGGAACTTTGGAGCCACGCAAGAATGTGCCGGCGCTGATCCGAGCATTTGTCCGAGTGGCAGCTGACCTGCCGGACCGGTCAAAGATGCCGGCTCTCATTCTCGCCGGTAGTCCCGGTTGGGATCAGGCTATCGATCCGGCATTGAACGCGGTTCCCAGCGATCTGGTGGTCAAACGTGCCGGACATCTACCGGTGGAACTGTTGGCCGGATTTCTCGGTGGGGCGACCGTGGTGGCCTATCCGAGTCTCGGCGAGGGATTCGGACTGCCGGTGCTGGAAGCGATGGCCTGCGGCGCAGCGGTTCTCACCACTAGACGACTATCGCTCCCCGAGGTCGGCGGCGACGCGGTCGCCTACTGCGGGGTCGGCGCCGGCGATGTTGCCGAAAAGCTCGGTGAACTATTGGGGGACGAACCGTTGCGCCAAGAGTTGAGTGTGGCGGCGGTCAAGCGCGCCGCCGTCTTCACCTGGGATGCCACCGCGGCCGCTCACCAAGAAGCCTATGACCGGGCCGCAGTGTCGGGACGGCGGCGGTGACCGCGACGGTAGGGATTGTCACGGTTACGTATTTTCCCGGCTCGACCATCACCACTTTTCTCGACTCCATTGCCGATGCCGCAGGCTGGCCGGCCGTTGGCGGCAATCCCTTCGTGGTGGTCGCCGATAACGGTTCTACCGATGGCAGCCTGGAGAAACTTCGGCATCGTACCGATGTGCGGATTCTGGAGACCGGCTCAAATCTGGGATTTGGTGGTGGCGCCAACCGCGGGGTCGCAGAATTGCCATCGTCGGTGGACTGGGTGCTGATTTGCAACTCGGATCTGCATTTTGAACCGGGCGCCATCGCAGCGTTGATCGCAGCGGCCGATCGGCACCCCGCTGCCGGGTCGTTGGGTCCGATGCTGCTCACGCCCGAGGGGGAGGTCTATCCGTCCGCCCGAGAGTTGCCCAGTATCGGTCGCGGTGTTGGACACGCAATGCTCGGCTGGATCTGGCCGACCAATCCCTGGACGAAGGCCTACCGACGAGACCACGATGTGCCCAGCGAACGGACGGCGGGTTGGCTGTCGGGGGCCTGTTTGATGGTCCGTCGGTCCGCCTGGGATCAAATCGGCGGGTTCGACACCAGCTTCTTCATGTTCTTCGAGGATGTGGATCTGGGTGATCGGCTGGGCCGGGCCGGTTGGGAAAATGTTTATGTCCCCTCGGCCAAGGTCACCCATATCGGTGGTCACTCGACCAGAAGGCATCGCCCGGAAATGGCTGCCGCACATCATCACAGCGCCTACCGCTATTTGGCCCGCCGGTATTCGAAGTGGTGGCAGGCGCCACTGCGGTGGATTCTGCGAGCGGGCCTACTGGTCCGGTCAGAATTGGCCAAGCGATCCACCGCAGTGGCCGGCGGCGCCGAGTTGCCCAGGTGATCTGATCGTCCGAGCGATCAGGCGGCCGTCAACTTGCTCGGCGTCGCTTCTTCCAGCCCAAACCAGCTGCGCTACGGGTCATTTCGGCATCCATCACCGTCGCGTCCGGCAGAGGGCAGTCGGTGAGCAACTCGACATTCGCCAAGCGTTCTGCAGCCGCAGCGCGATCCAGTTCGGCCAGCGCGACATCATCCAGAACGCCGAAAGCGGTTACCTGTCTTGGGTTCTTGTGGGGCAACGGTTCGCAGGAGTCGATCAGGTCCTGTGAAATGACCAAGGTGGCCCGATCATCCATCGGTGAGGATGCGTTGGTCGGCACCGTCACTTCCGGACGCCGACGCAGAGCCTCGGCAAAAAGTTTGTCGGCATTCTGCAGTGCATCCATTGCAATTCCGCTCACAGTCCGGGCAGGGTCCATCCAGCATAGAAACTCCTCTCGCCGCAGTTGGGAGCCCACGCCGATGGCGCCGACAAGAATTCTGCTGATCCCAGGCGCGGTGATTGATTCGGGTAGGGTCGAAAGGTTCGTTCCACCTGAACACGCAAATGTGTACGACACAGATATCCCGATATTCAACAAGCAAAGGATGTGCCCATGAAGGGAATTGTGCTGGCCGGCGGCGCAGGAACCAGGTTGCACCCGGTAACCCGCGCGGTCTCCAAGCAGTTGTTGCCGGTATTCGACAAGCCGATGATCTACTACCCGCTGTCGGTGCTGATGCTGGCCGGTATTCGCGAGATCCTGATCATTACGACTCCGGAGGACAACGCCGGATTCCGTCGACTGCTGGGCGATGGCAGTGAATGGGGTTTGATCATTACCTATGCCGAACAGCCGAAGCCGGAAGGGTTGGCGCAGGCGTTTCACATCGGAGCCGACCACATTGGGACCGACTCGGTGGCGTTGGTGTTGGGCGACAACATCTTTTACGGGCAATCGTTCTCAAAGACACTGCAGGATGCCGTGGTAGACATCCAGGGCTGCATGCTGTTCGGCTACCCGGTGCGGGATCCGGAACGCTATGGCGTCGGCGAGAAGGATGCCGACGGCAAGTTGATCTCCATCGAGGAGAAGCCGGCGCAACCAAAATCCACTCTGGCTATCACCGGTCTGTATCTGTACGACAACAAGGTCGTGGAATACGCCCGTGATCTCGAGCCATCGGCTCGCGGTGAACTGGAAATCACCGATCTGAACAACCTCTATGTGCAGGCCGGTGAAGCTAATCTCGTCGACCTGGGCCGTGGGTTTGCCTGGCTCGATACCGGCACCCACGACTCGCTGCTGGAGGCCGGGCAGTTTGTCCAAGTACTCGAGCACCGCCAGGGCATTCGGATCTCCTGCCTCGAAGAGATTGCACTTCGGAAGGGCTTCATCGACGCCGATGCCTGCTATGCCCTGGGCAAGTCGCTGGCCAAGTCGCCCTATGGCCAATACGTCATGAGCATCGCTCTGCAAGCCGGTGCTGCCGATGGCTCCGCGAAAGACGCCTGAGGCGATGAATGTCGATGCCGTCATTTTGGTCGGCGGGCAGGGCACCCGGCTGCGACCGCTGACTCTCTCGGCCCCGAAACCAATGTTGCCGACCGCCGGAGTGCCATTTCTGGAACATCTGCTGTCCCGGATCCGGGAAGCCGGTATCACCCACGTGGTGCTCGGGACCTCTTACAAGGCAGAGGTTTTCAGCGATTACTTCGGCGATGGATCGGCGTTCGGGCTGGACATGGAATATGTGGTCGAGTCCGAAGCGCTGGGCACCGGCGGCGGGATTCGAAATGTGGCCGATCGATTGCGCCATGACAACACGATGATCTTCAACGGCGATGTCATCTCAGGTGTCGATCTGACAGCACTTCATCGCACCCACCTCGAATCCGAGGCCGATGTCACCCTGCACCTGGTGCAAGTCGAGGATGCCAAGGCTTTCGGCTGTGTCCCCACCGATGATGCCGGTCGGGTGCTGGAATTTCTGGAGAAAACCGAGAACCCACCGACCAATCAGATCAACGCCGGCTGCTACGTGTTCAAACGCACTGTGCTGCAGGATATCCCGACCGGCCGAGTGGTCTCGGTGGAGCGGGAGACCTTCCCAGGTCTGCTGGCCGCGGGTGCGCGGGTATTCGGCCATGTCGACGACACCTACTGGTTGGATCTGGGCACTCCGGCGGCATTCGTGAAGGGCTCAGCCGATTTGGTGACCGGGCTGGCCCCGACCGCCGCGCTACCGGGGCCGACGGGAGAGTCCCTGTTGCTCAGCGATTCTCAGGTCGATCCGGCAAGCGTCATCATCGCAGGTTCGACCATCGGGCGATCTGTCACGGTCGGTCCGCAGGCGGTGGTGGATCGATCGGTGATCTTCGACGGGGCCATTGTCGAAGCAGGGGCCAGGATCCAGAACTCGATCGTCGGCGTGAACGCCATCATCGGCGCCAATGCGGTACTGGTGGATGTGGTCATCGGGGATCGAGCGGTGATCGGCCCCGAATGCGAGCTCCTCAATGGTCTGCGGGTGTGGCCCGATGTGACTCTGCCGGCGTCTGGCATTAGGTTCTCCGCACCTGCCTGAAACGAGTGCGCCACTTTCCCGGCCGACAGCAGACCGAGAAAGTGGCAGCTTCGGAGCTCGAGCTACTAAACCGTGTGGCAGGACAACAGTGCGTTGGCATTGACGCCGATTGCGTAGAAGCAGACCCGATGGCTGCCCGGTTTGAGCGTCAACGACGAACTGAAGCCAGGGGTCCGGACGGTAAAGTTTGGTTTCGCGGCCGCCACATCGCCTCGCGGCAAGGTCACGGGTAAACTCGCTGCGCCGACACCATCGATATAGACGTGGATCCGTGGTGGGTTCGATGTTCGCGGATCGATCACCCAACCGGCAAAGGTCAGGGTGTTCCCGGCCCTGGAGACCCTGTCCAGCCGGCCGATCGGCAGGGATGGCGTAACCACCTGCTGGCAGCCCAGTTGGCTATTGGTGCCGGGGGGCGCGGAGTTGATCCCGTAGACGCAGACGGTGTGGCGGCCGGCGGTCATCGGTACGTTGACCTGAAAGCCATGGGCTGCGCCATATCCGGGGTAGGCGTTGGCGATATCGCCGCGCGGCCGGTTGGCCAGGGTGCCGATGGTCACCTTGCCGTCCACATAAACATGGACCGGTGTTGAGGCCGCGCCGCTGGGGTCCAGCGACCAACCACGGACCTGCATGCCGCCGGTAATCGGCGCGATCTGATCGATTCGGCCGATCGGATTTGCCGCGATGGACACAGTGCGGCAGCCAAGACTCGGATTGGGTCCGGCCGGGCCTCGATAGCCATAAACGCAGATCGAATGCGGGCCGGCCGACAACGCACCGGTGGTGTATTGATATCCGTGGTTCGGTCCGTACGGATAGATGCGTCCAATATCTGCGCGCGGCAGATTGGCCGCTACCGATGCTCCCTTGCCATCGACGTAGATGTGCGCGCTTGTGGCGGCGCCCGCGACCCCCGGATCCAGCGCCCAGCCCCTGATGGTCAAGGTACTGCCGATGTTCTGCGTGATCGCATCGACTCGTCCGATGGCTTCGAGTTGTTTCATCTGGACCGGCCCAGTGGAAAACGCCGATGCCGATGTCGATCCCCGCCGCAGCGCCACCAACACCCAATAGGTACCGGCCGGCAGATTTCCCAGGTTCCATCGATAGGTGTTCACACCCTGAGTGACAGGCACCCCGGCAGCGACATTACTTCGCTCCAAGCCTTTTCCACCGCGGTCGACATAGATGTCGGCCACGGTTCCCGCCGCCCAGTTATTGTCCTGGAACTTCACCGAAAATGTCCCGGTGCCCTTGTCATCCTCGGCGATCCGGATTTCGTCAATCCGCCAGGCGCGATTGGCCGGATCTTCGTTCGGGTCCAGTCGCAGCGCAGTGATGGTCTGCCCGGTCCAGCCGATCTGCGGCGAGGTACCTTCATCGGTGATATCACCAGGCGGGCTGCTGGCCAGGTCCACACTGATGGTTTGGTCGCCGGGATACACCACCACATCGTTGAGATCCTGGGCTGCCGGGGAACTACCGACCCGCCACACGGTGCGAAGCACCATTCCGCCGCCGGGACCGGCATCGAGGCCGAAAGGCCCGTCGTAGCCGATCTTCACCGTCATCCGATGGAAGCGGGTCCCATCGATGGCCTGATTCAACTTCAAGTTGATTTGGTTGTCGGCCGGGTTCGGCCCGCCATTCTGGGCGTAGAGCACGCCGTTCGTGTAGCGGGCATTGACCACATTGTTGAATCCGAGAACGCCGGAGCCATCGGTGAAGTCCCAGGGATTTCCGCCGTAGACCTCGTTGAAATCGGCGCCGCCGCCAATATCAGGGTCGATCACCACCGGCATCGGCGGACCGTTGATGACCAAAGGTTGGGGGGTATAGGTGATGCCGCCGTTGCTTTCCCGGACGCCGATGTTCCAAGAGCCCTGCGGCAGCATCGAGCCGTCGATAGCCACATTTGCCGTGGCCGCGATCAGAATGGGTTTGCCGTCCTGCAGGACCGCGGTTTCGTTGCCATTGCCGGCCACTCGATCGGGGTCAACGATGACTGTGCCGGTGCCGGTACCCCCAGAACGGGCGAGCGTCACCCTGGCCGCCGCGGTGGGTTGATACAGCCGGAGATAGTCCAGCTGAATGTTTCCACCCTTGGACGCGATCGGATCGAGGCGGATTCCGGACATGGATCCGGCCCAGGGGGACTGGGTGCCTGTAGTGTTGACCAACGCCACATCGTATGTCTGCCAACCGGCTTCGGTGCGGAACTGGGTTGCGCCGAAACAACGCTGTTCCGGTTCCAAACACCGGTACCACCAAATCTGAGCGACGTCGGCTTTGTCGCTGTACATCCGCACCGACAGCCGGGTGTATTTGACGGCATCGATCGGAATGAGCCGCGAGTCTCTTCCGAGCGGCAGGGCGCCCAGGGTTCCACCGGCAAACACCAGATAGCCGCCGGGGCTGACAGAGGCCGAGAGGACACCGCCTTGACTGGACATATTGCTCAGCCCGTATCCGGCTACCGCCGGGGTCAGCGACATGTCCTCACCATTGCTGAAATCCCAGGGATCGGCGTAGCGATCACCGGCAAATTCTGGTGCGCTGTTGATCGCGTAGTTGCTCAGGACAACCGTTCCCGCGCTGCCGACCTGCTCGGCGCCGGCCGGGCTCAGTGGTAGCACGATTGTGCTGAGCAGCAGATTTGCCGCGAGCAATGTAACAAACCTACGCATATTCCGACCCCCAAGAAGCGAACCCACAAACCCCCAGTTTACTTTGAGTAGGCAGCAATCTACCGACCGTGATCGGGTGAACTGCGGCGTTGATTGCCTCCTCTTGAACTCGGCGCGACTACGGAGCGTCACCTGGTTCCCAGATGGCGCAGCCTGCGAGCGGTCGGTACAGTGCGGTGCAAACCTGGGAAGGCAACCATGATCGGTGTACTTGCCGCAGCCGCCGTACTGTTGGGTGCCGCCGGGATAGGAAAAATTCGCCGGCCCGGACCCACGGGTTTGGCGCTGCGAGCCGTGCGGCTGCCAGGAGCTACCGTTCTCGGGACCCGCTGGCTGGTCCAATTGTTCGGTGCCACCGAGGTGGTTATCGCATTCGGTGTGATGGCATTTGGTGGGCGGTTACCCGCACTCGCTTTGGCCCTGGCTTACCTGGTTCTGGCACTGGTTGCCCGACGGATGGTGCGAGTGGCTCCGGGACAGGACTGCGGGTGTTTCGGTAAAGCGCAGGAGCCGATCAGCCAATGGCACACCAGGGTCAACTCGGTTTGCGTGCTTATCGGTCTGATCGCGGTGCTGTGGCCACAGCCCTCCCTGATCCAAGAACTCGGTTCCAGCCCTGCAACCGCACCCGTACTGATGGCTTTCATCGTGCTTTTGAGCTGGCTGGCCTATTTATCGATGACGGTACTTCCGGAGTTGACCACCGCACGAAGGAAAGTCGAGTTGCCGCGATGATGACATTGATAATTGTCGAAGCCGTCGTGTTGATCGTGCTGAGTATTCTGGTTTTCGGCCTGCTGCGCAGTTACGGCGCGGTACTGCAGAGACTGCACCAGTTGGACAATGGTGGCCAGTCGCAGGGGGCGCCGGCATTCCGGACTGCGCCCGGTGTGCAGGATCTGCCGGATCCGGTCATCAACCGCACCGGCGAGCAGCGCGAGGAGTGGCCAACGGCGCCCGATATCGTGGGGGCGGGTCTGAGCGGTGAGGCGGTGGCGATCCGTACCGGCGGGGTGGCACATGACACGGTGCTGATCTTCCTATCCTCCGGGTGCACCGGGTGCGCCGGCTTCTGGGACGAATTAGGACGTCATCAGGAAAAAACACT
>JBBSRY010000014.1:0-12307 GCA_038242595.1 Mycobacteriales bacterium | reverse complement strand
TGAGATTGCTTCCTCTATCGCAGATCGAGTAGCGGCGGTCGTCGGCCAGTCCTGAGTCAAGCTGTTGATCGGTTTGAAGCGTGATCCTTGATCTGGATTGGGTCAAAATCACAAGGTCCGAGTCGAGCCGGCGCAACTTGGGCAGCTCATCCATGCCCATCGCTGCTCGAACCACCGCGTTGCAATGTCTGGGAGCCGCGCTCACATTCCGATGGCGGAAGTGGGCTTCGGTAGAGCTACGCCCTTGACCTCACTCCTTCCACTACCCTCGAAGCATCACCAGTGGCTGTTCACCGTCGAAATCCGGCCACCCGGTTTGTTCGTTCGCGTTGTTCGCAGCGCAACGGGCAAGCCGGTCTGTCGATTTCTACCGCAGCAACCGCTGACATCTTGGATGGGAGCGATCGGTGGAGCCAGAACTGACAGTCAACGGTCAGAGCCGCAAGCTCGGCAACGTCGGCGGGCACGTCACGTTGCTCGAATGGTTGCGCAGCAATGGTCTGACCGGCAGCAAGGAAGGATGCGCCGAAGGCGAATGCGGCGCTTGTGCGGTGCTGGTCGCCAGGCCGGACGGGGTGAATCGCAGTCGCTGGACCGCGATCAACGCGTGCCTGGTGCCGGCCGCTGGGCTGGACAACCAAGAAGTGCTCACCGCCGAAGGCCTCGGAACTCCTGAGGAACTGCATCCGGTTCAGTATGAGATGGCGGTCCGTGGTGGGTCTCAGTGTGGTTACTGCACACCCGGTTTCATTTGTTCGATGGCCTCGGAGTTCTATCGTCCGGAGCGTCAAGCCGTCTCCGCAATCTCAACATCAACGGCGTCAGCCCCGGCAGACGCGGCCAGTAATCGGTCCACCAATGGCAGCAGCAATGGTTCGGCAGGACATCACGGGGTGGCCCCGGATCCGTTGGTGCCCGGCGCTGCGCCGGATCACGAACATGGCGCGAACGGTTTTGATCTGCACTCGCTCAGTGGAAACCTTTGTCGCTGCACCGGTTATCGACCCATCCGGGATGCAGCCTACGCGCTGGCCGAGCCCACTGACTCCGATCCGTTCCGACGACGACTGGCGAGCCCGGCCCCCAGCGCCGGCAGCAGCACCATCACCTCCGACCAGGGCACCTTCATCCGACCAAACGATCTTGCCGAAACGCTGGACCTGTTGGCGCAGAACCCGGACGCCCGACTGGTGGCCGGCTCGACCGACTGGGGAGTCGAACTCAACATTCGTCATGCCCGCGCCGCCCTGACCATCGGAATCGACCGGATCGAGGGCTTGCGAGGGCTCCACATCACGAGCAGGAGCGTCGAGATCGGCGCAGCTCTCACGCTGACCGAAATTGAACGTGGACTGGCCGGGCAGATCCCACTGCTCGCCGATCTGATCCCACAGTTCGCCTCCCGGTTGATCCGCAATGGAGCCACTCTCGGCGGCAACCTGGGTACCGGTTCGCCGATCGGTGACGGCCCACCCGTGCTACTGGCATTGGATGCCTCGCTGACCCTGGCGTCCACCGGTGGCGAACGAGAGGTGAAACTGTCCGAGTACTTCACCGGTTACCGCCAAACGGTCAAACAACCGGGTGAGTTGATCAAGACGATCAAGATTCCGACTCCAATCGCGCCGATCGCAGCCTTTCACAAGATCGCCAAACGTCGCTTTGATGACATCTCAAGTGTGGCGGTGGCTTTCGCTCTCAGACTGGGTGATGACAACACAGTTTCCGATATCAAGATCGGGCTCGGTGGTGTTGCTGCCACCCCGTTACGCGCTACCGCCACCGAAGACCAACTGCGCGGCAAGCTCTGGGATGACAGTGCGGTGTCGCAGGCTGCGCGGACCCTGGGCCAGGAGGGCACACCGTTGAGCGATCATCGCGCCAGTTCGGCCTACCGGGCGGCAATGCTGCGGCAGTCACTGCTCAAGTTCTACTCGCAAAACCCAGCAGTCGCTCGGCAGGAGGCATCGTCATGAGCTACGCCCACGGACCGCTGGCCGACCGTCCGAACAACCCCAAGGTCGGCCTGGAGATTCCGCACGAGAGCGCCGCACTGCACGTCACCGGCACTGCCCTCTACACCGATGACATGCTGACCCGCACGGCCAACGCCCTGCATGCCTGGCCCTTGCAAGCGCCGCACGCGCACGCCCTCATCACTCGGCTCAATGTTGATCCGGCCTACGAGATTCCCGGCGTGGTACGAGTTCTCACTGCCCAGGATGTTCCGGGGGTTAATGACGCCGGTATCAAACATGACGAGCCGCTGTTCCCCACCGAGGTAATGTTCTACGGACACGCCATCGTGTGGGTACTGGGCGAAACGCTGGAAGCCGCCCGATTCGGTGCGGAGGCGATCGAGGTCGACTACCAACGGCTGCCGTCGATCATGACCATCACCGAAGCCATCGAACAGGGAAGCCTGCAGGGACACCAGCGCACCGTCGCCCGCGGCGATTCCGCGGCAGGACTGAAGCAGTCGACCCACCGGTTCTCCGGTGAATTCGAGTTCGGCGGCCAGGAACACTTCTACTTGGAGACCAACTGCTCGCTGGCGCTGGTCGATGAATATGGTCAAGTGTTCGTGCAGTCCAGCACCCAGCACCCGTCGGAAACCCAGGAAATCGTCGCGCACGTCCTCGGACGGCGCAGCCACGAGATCACCGTTCAATGCTTACGTCTGGGCGGCGGTTTCGGCGGGAAAGAGATGCAGCCTCACGGCTTGGCGGCCATCGCAGCGCTCGGCGCAATCATCACCGGACGTCCGGTGCTACTGCGGCTCAACCGAACGCAGGACATCACCATGACCGGCAAACGCCATCCATTCCGGGCCAGCTGGGAAGTCGGCTTCGATGAGAACTTCAGAATCATCGGACTGGACGCCAGGCTGACCAGTGACGGTGGGTGGAGCCTGGACCTTTCGGAACCAGTGCTGGCTCGCGCCCTGTGTCATATCGACAATGCCTACTGGATACCGAATATCCAGGTGCACGGCCAAATCGCCAAGACGAACAAGACGTCGCAAACCGCCTTCCGTGGCTTCGGTGGGCCGCAGGGAATGATCGTCCTGGAGGACATCCTCGGACGCTGCGCACCGCAGCTGGGCATCGAGGCAGAGGAACTGCGCCGCCGCAACTTCTACGCCCCCGGTCAGGCGACCCCCTACGGCCAGCCGGTACGTCATGCCGAGCGGTTGAAAGATATCTGGTCGGTGCTCACCGGCAACTGCGATTTCGCCACGCGCAAGACGCAAATTGCCGCGTTCAACGAAGCCAATCAGAACGTCAAACGCGGACTGGCGATCACGCCGGTCAAATTTGGTATCTCCTTCAACCTCACCGCCTTCAATCAGGCCGGCGCCCTGGTGCACATCTACAAGGACGGCTCTGTACTCATCAATCACGGTGGCGTGGAAATGGGACAAGGTCTGCACACCAAAATGATTCAGGTAGCCGCCACCGCGCTCGGCGTTCCGCTCAGCACTATCCGGCTGGCCCCTACCCGCACCGACAAAGTGCCGAATACATCGGCGACCGCGGCGAGTTCGGGCGCTGATCTCAACGGTGGTGCGGTCAAGAACGCCTGCGATCAGATCCGCGAGCGACTGAACATCGTGGCCGCCGGCAAACTTGGCATCCACCCAGATGATGTTCGGTATGTCGACGGGGTGGTCACCGGCATCGGTTTTCACGACACCCAGATCGCTTGGGCAGATCTGGTCAACGATGCCTATTTCCAACGGGTTCCATTGTGGGCGGCCGGCTTCTACCGCACCCCGGGGTTGCACTGGGACTCTGAACGCATGCAGGGGGAGCCCTTCAAATATTTCGCCTATGGCGCATCGGTCTCCGAGGTTGAGGTCGACGGATTCACCGGTGCCTACCGAGTCCTGCGGGTCGACATCTGCCATGACGTCGGTGATTCACTGTCGCCGCTGATCGACATCGGTCAGATCGAGGGCGGGTTCGTGCAGGGCGTCGGCTGGCTCACTCTGGAGGAACTGCGCTGGGATACCAGCGACGGTCCGCACCGTGGACGGCTGGCCACCCAGGCAGCCAGCACCTACAAGATCCCGAGCTTTTCCGAGATGCCCGCCGAATTCAATGTCACGCTGTATGAAAAAGCCACCGAATCCGGTGTGGTCTACGGGTCGAAAGCGGTGGGGGAGCCGCCGCTGATGCATGCTTTCAGCGTCCGAGAAGCATTGCGGCAGGCTGTCGCTGCTTTCGGGCCGGTAGGTTTTGGGGTCGACCTTGGCTGCCCATCGACACCGGAAGCGGTGTTCTGGGCAATCGAAAGTGCCCGTGCCGCAGTACATGCTCCGGAACTGGCAGGTGTGTGAGACCGATGGACTGGTTGAGTGCTCTGGCCCAACTACGGCGGGATGGTCATGCCGGTGTGCTGGTGACGGTGGCCAAGGTGCGCGGTCACGCACCCCGGGACGCCGGCGCGAAAATGGTCGTCAGTGCAGATCACACCTGGGGCAGCGTCGGCGGCGGCAACTTGGAAGAAGTGGCCGTCCGCCGTGCCCGTGAACTGATCGCCGACGGCACGTCGGTCCCGGAAACTCAGGAATCGACCCTGAGCGAACACGCGCGCAATAAGCACGGGCGGCAATGCTGCGGCGGGGAGGTGGCCCTACTACTCGAACCGATGCCGGCCCGCCCGGTGGTGGCCATCTTCGGGATGGGGCACGTCGGTTACGAACTGGCCAGGATCCTGTGCCGCCTCGAGATTGCCCTGCATCTGGTCGACTCCAGAGTCGACAAACTCGACGACATCCGTTTGTCTGACGTTACTTCCGGGCCGGCCGACGTCATCGTCCATCATGCGGTGATCGGCGAAGTGGTGCTGGAACGTCTGCCTCGCGGCGCGCACGTGCTCATCATGAGCCACGATCACGCCGAGGACTTTGCGTTGTCCGATACCGCCGTCACGATGGCGCATCTGGGCAGTATCGGACTCATCGGGTCCAGCGCCAAATGGGTGCGGTTCAAGAATCGCCTCGCTGATGCCGGGCATACCGCAACCGAAATCGGGCGGATCACTTCGCCGATCGGGCTGCCGGGGATCAATGGTAAGGATCCGGCCGTCATTGCCATCAGTGTGGCGGCCGATCTGGTGGCCAAGATAGAAAGACAAGCACTACCAACACTTGCTACCGAAGAACTGATCGAACTGGAAGTCAACTAGATGACGCTGTATCGCGCCAATATGATCGACACCCCCGACGACCCGTTTGTGAGATGTCCGGCCGATGCCCTTCGCGCGGACGCTGACGGCGGGCTGCTCGTCCGAGACGGTGTCATCCTGGCCCGCGGTCCCTTCGCTTCCATTCGGTCCGATCACCCCGGAGAAGAAATTATCGACCTGGCCGACGGCATCCTGCTGCCGGGCTTTGTCGACACCCACGTCCACTACCCCCAGATGAGAGTCATTGGTGGACTTGGGATGCCGCTGCTGGAATGGCTGGAACGCTGCGCCTTGGTGGAGGAAAGCAAACTGGCTGACGCGGCCTACGCCCAAGCCGTCGCAGACGAGTTTCTGAACGGTCTGGTGATGAGTGGCACCACCACCGCGCTGGTCTTTGGCGCGCATTTCCCCGGCGCGATGGATTCGCTGTTTGCCGGCGCGCAGGAGCGCGGCCTGAACCTGACATCCGGGCTGGTGGTCAGCGACCGTATCCTGCGCGAGGACCTGTTGGTGACCCCGGAGACGGCTTTGGTCCAGAGCCGGAAGCTAGTGGAACGCTGGCATGGCAAGGGGCGATTGCGGTATGCGGTGACGCCCAGATTCTCATTATCCACCACCGATGCGATGCTGGAGGTGTGCGCCGAACTGCTGACCGATGACGTCTGGTTCACCTCCCATATCAACGAGAACCTGGCCGAGGTGGCAGCTGTCGCGGAACTGTTCCCCCGTTCCCGGGACTATCTGGACACCTACCACCGGCACGGGTTGGTCACCAACCGCAGTGTGCTGGCCCACAACGTGCACGCCACCGACGCCGAACTGGAACTGATGGGGGAGCAGGGCGCGTGGGCCGCTCATTGCCCAACCAGCAACGCCTCCCTTGGCAGCGGTTTGTTCCCCATGGCGCGTCATGTTGAGTATGGCGTGGGGGTGTCATTGGGCACCGATGTCGGTGGCGGCACCGGCCTGTTCTTGTTGAAGGAGGGGCTGCAGGCTTATTTCATGCAGCAACTTCTGGGTGCCGGCGGTCTCCCGCTTACCCCGGTGCACTTGCTGTACCTGGCCACCAGCGCCGGCGCCCGCGCCTTGGGGCTGGATGACCGGGTAGGAGACCTGAGTGTTGGCAAGGACTTTGATGCGGTGTTGCTGCGCCCCGATGCCGGTACCGATCTGGCCAACAACCTCCCGTACGCCTGTGATGCCACCGATGCGTTGGCCCGGATTTTTGCCATCGCGACGGCTCGTGATGTGAAGCAGGTCTGGCTGCACGGCAAGCCGGCGATGTAGTTAGTCGAGCAGGGCGACGACTAACCGATTTCGCGGGGCGGTAGTTCGTTGGTGGCCGCCAGGCGCTGGTACCAGAAGGCGCTGTCCTTCCAGATCCGCACCAGGGTTTCGTAGTTCACCCCGATGATGCCAAAGCGCCTGCTGTAACCGTAGGCCCATTCGAAGTTGTCGAGCAGCGACCACACGAAGTAGCCACGCACGTCGGCGCCCTGATCCATCGCGATACCAACGGCGTCGATATGCCGGTACAGGTAATCCACCCGCTCGGCGTCGTGAATGCGTGACCCGGAAGCTTCCTGAACCACGACATCGTCGAAGGCTGCGCCATTTTCGGTGATCATCATGACCTGGTCCGGATGAGAATTCATGATCCGGAGCAACAACTCGGTCATGCCGGTCGGGTCGATATTCCAGCCCATCGCGGTGTACGGCCCAGGTTGCTGCAGGAAATCGATGTCGCCGGCCGCCACCCACGGGCTGAAGGGCGAATCGCCATGACCGTCGGCCATCACCCGCTCCGAAACACCATCCCACAGAGACACCTTGGTGGTGGAGTAGTAGTTGATGCCCAGCATGTCGATCGGTACGTTGGTGATCTCCAGATCGCCGTCCTGGACGAAGGCCCAGTCGGTCACGGCAGCAGTGTCGGCGAACAACTTCGCCGGGTAGGCACCGTCCAGCATCGGGCCGAGGAACGCGCCATTGGCCAGGTCGTCCAACCGCTGGACCGCACCAAGGTCCTCGGGCGAGTCAGAGTTCGGTCGGATCACATGCAGATTGAGGGTCACCGACAGTTGTGCTTGCGGGGCAAGTTCTTTCACCCAGCGACCGGCCAAGCCGTGGGCCAGGTTGAGGTGATGGACGGCCGCCAACGCGTCTGCCTCGTTATGCCGTCCCGGGGCGTGCACTCCGGAGCCGTAGCCCAGATAGGCCGAGCACCACGGCTCGTTGAAGGTGGTCCAGGTGTGCACCCGATCGCCGAATGCTTCCAGCATGAGCCGGGCATACTCCTCGAAGCGCAGTGCTGTCTGGCGCACCGGCCAGCCGCCGGCAGCTTCCAGTTCCTGCGGCAGATCCCAGTGATACAGCGTCGCAACGGGTTTGATACCACGTTCGATGAGTCCGTCGATGAGGCGGGAGTAGAAATCCATTCCTTCGGGATTCAGCGGGCCGGAGCCGCCCGGTTGCACCCTGGACCATGAGATCGAGAATCGGTAGGCATCCAGGCCGAGTTCCTTCATGTGGCCGAGGTCCTCGAGGTACCGGTGGTAATGATCGACCGCAACATCGCCGGTGTCACCGTTGGTGATTTTGCCCGGGGTGTGGCTGAAGGTGTCCCAGATCGACGGTCCGCGGCCGCCCTCGTTGGCACCGCCCTCGATTTGATAGGAAGCGGTGGCACTGCCCCAGGTGAAATCCGCGGGGAACGTACGGGGGGCCTGCGAGTCCGTCATTTTCTGACCTTCTGGGGTGTGAGATGGGCTGGCTGTCGCGGTAGCGAATCGATCAAGTAGACGTTAACGGGTGACCGGTCATATTGCCCGATCGGGCACTGCATCCGGTCAACCCCGGCGCGCAGCGTTTCCCGCACCCACTCGCAGACCGCACCCACCCGCAGACCGCACCCAACCAGACCGCACCCACTCCGGACCGCACAGGATGCGCGGCCGCATCCACACCGGGTGCAGTTCAGCCGTGGCCGAGTTCGACCAGCTTGGTACCGCTGACCTTGCCATCCAGTTCGTCGGCCAGCTGATCCTGGCCATCCAAATGTCGTAGAAAAAATGCTGTCATCAACATTCTCGCGATGTGCTGGGTCGTTTTCTCGGCATCGGATCCGGTGAGAGTGTTGGTCCAGTGTTTGCCCTCGGCCAGCCCCAGGTGGCCGGCCTTCTTGATGGTCCGTAGCTGCGCCGGGCCGGCCCAGGCATTGGCGATCAGGGTGGCGTTCGCCGCGGCCGGCGCCAACTGGTCCTTACCGCCGGACAAGTGCAGACCGGGCACCAAGACCAGACCGGCAGCATCCACCGCCGACGGGCGGGGATTAGCCACATTCACCGTTGCGACTGCGCGGATGGTGGTGTCCTGGGCGGCGGCCAAAATCGCCGCACCACCACCGAGACCATGCCCGGCGACGCCGAATTTAGCGGGGTCCACCGTCACCGCACGATCTTCCAGGCGGGTGTTGGCCACCAGTTTCAACGAGGTAGACAGATCAACTGCGAGACCGCCGAATGACGGCAACGGACCACGTTCGGTACTCGGTGCGATCGCCACAATTCCCCAGGACGCGAAATACCGAAGGGTGTCGGCGTAACGGGAGACCGGCTGCATCCAATCGTGTCCGAAGGCGACCAGCGGCAGGTTCTTACCCGACAGGGGAGCGAAGACCACGCCGGGCATACCGGCCAGCGCCAGTTCGCCGGTGGCGACCCGGTACGGACCCAGATGCTGCAGATAGTCCAGCGTCGGTCGTTTCACGCTGGGAGCGTTGCGAGCCATAGGGGCCAGTCTCCGCGTTGCTGGGGATAATCGGACAGGGAGTCTTCGGCGGCTTGCTGGTTCATCCGGAGTGCGTCCCTTTCGTACACTAACCGCTACCGGCCCGGATCAGTCCTGCCGGCCAGTTCCAGCGAAGCGAATTACGGTCCGAACAGGGGAACCAGCGGCATGGCACAGACGGCGTCCACCTTCCGGGAGAACATGCGACAGCTGATTCGGGCCCGTTTCCCGCTGCTCTACATCCAAACCTCGGAAGAATCCAGGGTGCTGGCGGAGTTGACCCAACTCTTCACCAACCGAGAGCTGATCGTCTCCCCGCGCACCGTCTACACCTGGTCGGTGACCAACGGGTTCGCCGCTCTCGGCAAGCCGGGCCCGCCGGAGACCCAGCAACCGCAGACTGCAATGAATTCCGCGATGAATATGGACCTCGCGGCCGGTGTGGTGTTCTTCGACCTGCACCCGTGGCTCGGGGCACCGAATCAGCCGGCCGATCCGCAGCTGGTCCGGCAGATCCGTGACGTGGCGCAGCTCTACCGCAACGGTTCGCAGGCCCGGACCTTGATTCTGGTTTCGCCAATTCTGCGGCTGCCACCGGAGCTGGAGCATCTGGCGACCATCGTCGACTTCCCGCTTCCCACCGAGGCCGAGGTGCGGACTCTGCTGGACGGGATGATCGAGCACAATTCCCAATCGGGCACGGTGAAAGTGCATATCGAGGACGGCGGCAAGGAGCAGATTGCCAAGGCCGCGCTGGGGCTGACTCTGGGTGAGGCAGAAAACGCCTTCGCCAGGGCGATGGGCGCCGATGGTGACCTCACCATCGACGATGTGCAGGTCGTCCTGGAGGAGAAGCGGCAGATCATCCGTAAATCCGGTTTGCTGGAGGTGGTTGATTCCGAAATCAGACTCGACGACATCGGAGGCCTGGCCAACCTCAAAACTTGGCTGGTCAAACGGACCGGAGCGTGGCTGGCAGAGGCGGCCGAATATGCGCTGCCATCGCCGAAGGGTGTGTTGATCACCGGTGTGCCAGGTTGTGGCAAATCGTTGACCGCCAAGGCAATGGCGGCGGCTTGGCAGATCCCACTCATCAGGCTGGACGTCGGCAAGGTGTTCGCCGGTCTGGTTGGAGCCTCGGAGGAAAATATGCGGACGGCGCTGAAATCGGCCGAAGCGATTGCGCCCTGCGTGCTGTGGATCGACGAGATCGAAAAGGGCTTCGGGTCCGCCGGTGGAGAACGGGATTCCGGTACCAGCGCTCGGGTGTTCGCCTCCTTCCTGACCTGGATGCAGGAACGGACGGCCCCGGTGTTTGTCATCGCCACTGCCAATGACATCTCCCGGTTGCCACCGGAATTCATGCGGAAAGGCCGATTCGACGAGATCTTCTTCATCGACCTGCCGACCTCCGTTGAACGTATCGACATCTTCAAGTTGCATCTCAAGAGCCGGTTGAAGAAGGGCAAGGCGCTGGGAGATCTGCCGGTGACCGAGGAATTGCTGGTGGACCTGGCGCTATTGACCGAGGGATTCTCCGGGGCCGAAATCGAGCAAGCCGTCATCGCCGCGTGTTTTGACGCCTTCGATGGACGGCGCCACCTAGAGGTCGCCGATCTGGAACGGTCCGTGCAGAATACGGTCCCGCTGTCGGTCACCCAGTCCGAGCAGATCACCGCACTACGCGAATGGGCCGACGTGCGGGCGGTTTCCGCTTCGGCCAAGGCAGATCGCACCGGCTACTCGATGCCGGCCGCCGACACCGCACTCCCGAAACAGGATCGGGAGGTGATCAAACAACGCGGCGGACGACCGATCGAAGCCTGAGGCCCGACCGAGACCCGAGGCCCGAGGTCCGTCGGATCGAGGTTCGTCGGATCGGCCGCCATGCCGCCATGCCGCCATGCTGTCATGGGTCTGCCAATGGTGGTCAGGTGGAGTGAGATAAATCTGGCAGCGGTGCCGGGTAGATGCATCAGATGCCGATTGCTGCACTCGAATGATCAATACCAGCCGGTGATGTGCAGTCAGGGACGCCCTCCGCGCACGCACAGTCAACTCATCGTTCTGCGGTCCCAGACATGACCAATCGTCACCATTGGGACCGTTAGGGTGACGCTATGTGCGGAATTATTGGATACGTCGGTCCCCGTCAAGCGTTGCCATTGGTGCTGGAGGGGCTACGGCGAATGGAGTACCGCGGTTACGACTCCGCGGGAGTGGCGATCCAAAGCCAGCAGGCCACCCTCGGCGTTGCCCGTAAGGCCGGGGTGCTCGCCAATCTGGAAGCCTTCATCGACGAGGGCACTGTCGCTTTCCCTGGCACCGCCGGTATTGGGCACACCCGCTGGGCGACCCACGGGGCCCCGACCGACCGGAACGCCCACCCGCACCGCGATGCCTCCGGACGCGTCGCCGTGATCCACAACGGCATCATCGAGAACTTCGCCCCGCTGCGCGCCGAACTCGAAGCGGCCGGTATCGAATTGACCAGCGACACCGACACCGAGGTGGTCGCCCACCTGCTCGCCGCCGAGTTCTCCAGCGGAAAAGCCGCCGGCGACCTGCCGGCCAGTATGGCCGCTGTCTGCTGTCGCCTCATGGGTGCCTTCACGCTGGTGGCGACCCACGCCGATGTGCCCAATCTGCTGGTCGCGGCGCGTCGTAACTCACCTTTGGTGATCGGGGTTGGCGACGGTGAAATGTTCGTCGCCAGTGATGTTTCCGCGTTTATCTCGCACACCCGGGAAGCTGTGGAACTGGGTCAGGACCAACTCGTGGTGATCACCCCGGACGGTTTCCAGGTCACCTCCTTCAGCGGTGGCTCGCCGGATTACCGGGCCTTTCACATCGACTGGGATACCGAAGCCGCCGAAAAGGGAGGCTTCGACTTCTTTATGGACAAGGAAATCCAGGAGCAGCCGGCCGCCATCGCCGACACCCTGCGCGGGCACTTCGACGGTTCGCGAATCCTGCTGGATGAGCAACGACTCGGCGATGATGAACTTCGCACCATCGACAAGGTTGTCGTGGTGGCCTGCGGCAGCGCATACCACTCCGGACTGGTCGCCAAGTACGCCATCGAACACTGGACCCGGTTGCCGGTAGAGGTGGAATTGGCCAGTGAGTTTCGCTATCGGGACCCGGTTCTGACCCGAGACACGTTGGTTGTGGCCGTCTCTCAGTCAGGTGAAACCGCCGATACATTGGAAGCCGTCCGGCACGCCCGGGAGCAGAAAGCGCGAGTGTTGGCGGTCTGCAATACCAACGGTTCGCAGATTCCGCGGGAATCGGACGCGGTGCTGTACACCCACGCCGGACCCGA
>JBBSRY010000013.1:0-12316 GCA_038242595.1 Mycobacteriales bacterium | reverse complement strand
GACGTCACTCGCGATGTCGCGCACGGGGTGGCCCGCGTTGCCGGCCCGTTGACCTGTTATCTGCTGGGTCTGGCCGCAGCCAGGGGTGGGGCACCGTCCGCGTCGGTGGACCGGATCAACGAACTGGTGGCTGCCCGGCCCAAGCCTGCGGAGGTGAACGAGTGAGCCTGATCGGCTGGATCATTTTCGGCGCCCTCGCCGGCTGGCTCGCCAGCATCATCATCGGCGGCCAGGAGCGCCGCGGGTGTCTGGTGAACATGGTCGTCGGCGTTATCGGTTCCGCTCTCGGCGGATTCATCTTCCAGATCGCCACCGGCCGCAACTGGGATTTCAGTTTTACCTTCGCAAGTTTTGGAGTCGCCGTTCTGGGCGCCATTTTATTGTTGGCGATCGTCAACCTCGCCACCCGACGTTAAGGACTACATGCGCTCCGTCGAAGATCACCAGCAGGTCGTTTCCGACCTGATCCCGGACATGCCGGCTATCACCGTTTCGGTACCGGATTCCCGCGGGCTGGTCCTGGCAGCCGATCTGGTGGCGCCGCTGGACCTGCCGCCCTTCGATAACTCGGCGATGGACGGCTACGTCGTCCGCGCGGCCGATGTGGCGGTACTGCCGGCCACCTTGCCCGTCTCGGCCGACATCCCGGCCGGCACCACCGATCTCAGTGCGTTGAAGCCAGGAACGGCAGCTCGGATCATGACCGGAGCGCCCATTCCCGGTGGCGCCGAGATCGTGGTGCAAGTCGAATTCACCGACGGTGGAGCTGATGTCGTTCAGATCAACCAGATTGCCCGGCCGGGCCAGCATTTTCGGATGCGCGGCGAAGACGTCCGCACCGGTCTCGTCGTCTTACCTGGAGGCACCGTGATGGGCGCTACTCAGATCGGTGTAGCGGCCGCGCTCGGGCTCACCACAGTCGAAGTTTTCCGCCCGGTGCGCGCGCTGATTCTGTCTACCGGAACGGAGCTGGTGGCTCCGGGAAACCCGTTGGGGCCCGGCCAGATCTATGAATCAAATGCCACCATGTTGGCCGCCGCCATTGCTGAGATCGGCGGTGAGGCGCAGGTGCTGCAGTTCGTGCCGGACGACGCCGCCCAGTTCCACCGAACCCTGGCGCAGGTTACCTCCGACGTCGACCTGGTGCTGACCACCGGTGGTGTATCCGCCGGTGCCTACGAGGTGGTCAAGGACGCGCTGACCGGCCGGGGTGTGGAATTCGTCAAGGTCTGGATGCAACCCGGCGGACCCCAGGGGGCGGGCCGGGTAGATGGTATTCCGGTCGTGACCTTCCCGGGAAACCCGGTGTCGGCCTATGTCTCCTTCGAGGTCTTCCTCCGGCCGGTGATCCGGCGGGCGATGGGACATCAGGACACGGCGCGTCCGATGATGCGGTTAACGGTCTCCGAAGCTGTGCAATCGCCGGCCGGCAAACGACAATTCCGCCGGGCGCATCTGGATGCCGTCACCGGGACCGTCACACCCTGGGGTGGCCCCGGCTCGCATCTGTTGGCCTGGCTGGCCGGCGCCGATGCCATTCTCGTGCTGGGTGAGGACGTCACCCATCTCGAACCTGGTGAGCCTGCTGAAGTTTGGCTGCTGAACTAGACCGGTCGTCGGTCGACCTGAGAACTAGACCGAGTGTTCGTCGGACCCGGCTTGGGCGCGATTGCCGATCAACTGCAGTTCGTCCCAGACAGCCCTGGCGCGGTCGACGCACAGCACCACGAGGTCACCGGAGTTGGCCCAGCGCAGCGCAACCCGGGTGGCTTCGATCTCGTCGAGCACGATCTCGATGTCTTTGACCCGGCCGGACTCGGACTGGCAGAGCCTGGCACCCTCGGCGATCAGATCAGCCGTCTCGCCCAGTTCGCGCCCACGACTGCGCTCATCCTCCCGGATGATCATCCGGTCGAAGTGTTTGGCCGCCTGGTATCCCAGGTCACGCATATCCTGATCCCGCCGGTCGCCGGCGGTCGCGATGACCCCGATCCGTTGCGGCCGCTCGATCTGCATTTCGCCCTCGAAGAACCGATCGACGAAGGCACCCAGCGCTTTCATCGCCGGCACATTGTGGCAGTAGTCGACAATCACCTTGACGCCCTGCACCTCGGTCAGATTCATTCGACCCGGCGCCTGGTAATAGGAGGAGGTGAAAGAGCGTAGCCCGGAGCGGATGTCGTGCAGCTGCGCGCCGGCGCAATAGGCAGCGCCGGCAGCGGCCATGGCGTTCTGCACGTTGAAGACCGCCTTGCCACCGAAGGTGATCGGCAGCAAATGGGTGTACGCCAACGGCATCCGCCGCCGGCCATGGACCAGGACTATTTGTTCACCGAGTTCACCCTTTTCCAGGATGACGGCCTTACCGCCGCGTCGGCAGTGATCAGAGATCATCCGGTTATTCGGCTGGACCGAGAACCAGACGATCTCCCCGGAGCAGCGACGGCGCATCTCCGCAACCAGTGGGTCGTCCGCGTTGAGCACCGCGGCCCCGTTCTTCGGCACTGCCTCGACCACAACCTGCTTGACGCGCGCCAATTGCTCGATGGTGTTGATTCCACGAAGACCAAGGTGATCGGCGCCGACATTGAGTACAACGGCAACGTCATTGCGGCTGTAGCCCAAGCCTTCTCGAAGGATCCCCCCGCGGGCAACCTCAAAAACGGCAAAATCGACACGCGGGTTCTGCAGCACCATTCGCGCGCTCTTCGGACCGGAGGCATCAGAACGGATAACAAGACGATCATCGATCACCACCCCGTCGGTGGAGGTCATCCCGACCTTCTTGCCGATGCCGCGGAAGATGTGCGCAATGATCCGGCTGGTGGTGGTCTTTCCGTTGGTTCCGGTCACCGCGACGATCGGAATCCGGGACGGGGTACCCGGCGGGAACATCAGGTCCACCACCGGCTTTGCCACGTACTGCGGTTCCCCGATCGTCGGGTGGGTGTGCATCCGGAAACCGGGAGCGGCGTTGACTTCACAGATGGCGCCACCGGTTTCGCGAACCGCCTGGGTGATGTCCGGGCAGATGAAGTCGATGCCGGCGATATCGAGTCCCACCACCCTGGCGGCCTCTTCGCCGATGTCGACGTTGTCCGGGTGCGCCTCGAAGGTGCGGTCGATCGAGATACCGCCGGTGGACATATTGCCGGTGAGCGCGAGTTTCACCATCTCCGAAATCGGGGGCACATCCGTCATTTCGTAACCCTGCGCCTTGACGAGTTCGATGGCGCCGGCGTTGACCTCGATCCGGGTCAGCACCTTTTCGTGGCCGACACCGCGCCGCGGATCAGCGTTGGTGATATCGACCAGTTCGGCGACAGTATGGGTACCGTCGCCGATGACGTGGGCCGGCACCCGCTCGGCGATGGCGATCATATTGCCGCCGACAACCAGTACCCGGTAGTCCTTACCGGTGATGAAGGACTCGACCAGAACATCACCGCGCTTGGACTGGTCGTAGGCCTCTTCGAAGGCCGCCCGCACTTCGTCTTCGGTCTTCAAATTGATGGCCACACCGCGGCCGTGGTTGCCGTCCAACGGCTTGACCACCACCGGGTAGCCGATTCGGCCGGCCGCCGACACCGCCCGATCTGCGCTACGCACCACGTCCGAGGCCGGCACCGGCAGCCCGGCCGCGGAAAGCAATCGGCTGGTCAGTTCTTTGTCGGAGGCAATATCGACAGCCAGCGAACCGGTTTTGGACGTCATGGTCGCCCGAATCCGCTGCTGGTGCACGCCATGCCCCAACTGCACCAGCGACGCGGAATTCATTCGCTGCCACGGAATATCGCGAACGATGGCCTCTTCCAGTATTGCCTGGGTGGAGGGTCCGAAGGCCACTCGCTGGGACGTCCGAAGGAAGGCCTCGTGCTCGGCGTGAAAATCGAAATCCGGGTCCGGCTCGACCAGGTGGTTGACGAGTCGAACCGCCAGCCGTCCGGCCAGGGCGGCCACCGTCTCATCCAGGTAACCGAAAATGATGTTGTAGATACCGGTCTCGCCGGTGGACCGGGTTTTGCCCCGAGTGATCTCGTGACCGGCGGTGCGTTGCAATTCCAGCGCGGTGTGCTCAGCGACGTGCCCCGCCCAGGTGCCTTCGATCATCCGCTCGACGAATCCGCCGTCATGACCGCGGGAGCACTGGTGATCGTTGAGTCCGGGCAGCAACGCGATCAGCGATTCGGTGAAGCCGGGCAGCGTGTCGGTGGGTTCATCCTCCAGTGCTCCGATATCCACGGTGAGGTGGATGGCCGGTTCGTAGGAGTAGAAGTTCGGCCCCCGATAGATCCGAGATTCGAGGATGGTGATTGCGCGGGGCAGATCCGACATAGGTATTCAACCTTCCAAAGCTGACGGCTACTTCCTGGCACTGCCGCGCTCGGCACCCTCGGGCGCGTTGGCGTTGCGAGGACATTACCCCGCCACTCCCGCTGTGTTGACGGCCCGCTCAGTTGGCCGGAGCCAAGTTGATCAGAGCCTCGGACGGCGCCGCAACTGCTCGGTAGTGGTGTGGGCGCCCTCGGCGGCGATACGGCGGGTGGCCGGCCGAGTTCCGGCCGGAACATCATCCAACCTGGTGACCACTGGAATGCCGGTCAGGTCATCCTCTTCCGGTAGCCCGGGGGCGGAGAGCAACCGCCGGGACCGCAGGTCGAATCTGGCGCCCCTTGGCAGCGTGTGCAGGTTGAGGCCCGAAATCATCAGTGGCTGCGTACCCGTGGCCGTGTAGGCGGTGGTGACGAGCCCGGAACCGTCGACCACGGTCACCACTCCGCGTCCCTTGACCTCCATGACTGAATCGGGAGTGATGATGGCTGCGGTGTCCTCGTCAATGCCGATGCCGAGCTGGGCCGGATTGGCGGCGATCAAGGCAAACAGGCGCCCGAACCGGTTGCGCTGGGTGAAGTGCTGGTCGACGATGATTTCCGAGAGCAGCCCGAGTCCCTCCGAGACGTGAGAGATGCGGAATTTCGGGGTGGTTCCACCCGGACCGAAGGACACCATGTGACGGCTACAGATGCTGGCGCCGGCCGATGTCCCGGCGACGATCGCGCCGCGCTCGTTGGCTTCCACGATGGCTTTGCCCAGACCGGTGCCGACCACCAGGGTGGCCAGTTTGACCTGATTCCCACCGGTCATGAAGACCGCGGTGGCCCGGTCGACGGCAGCGATCAACCCCGGATCGTCGGCCTGCTGACGACTTTCCGGACGGACCCCGACCACATCATCAACACCCAGCCCGGCGAACAGCGACAGGTAGGCATGGGTGATCTCATCCCCCAGAGAAGAGGCGGTGGAGATGACCACGATGCGGGCCGCAGCGCCGCCGGCCAATTTGACCACCTCCCGCAGGATGATCATCCTGCCGACCTTGTCCTCGGCACCACCGATAGGCATGACGACACCGCGGCGGGGTTCGGTGGAGGTGGTCAGGTCTGCACTATCGGGGGCCATGAAGAATAACGGTAGTGCCCGAATGGGTCAATATTTCAATCCGTCGTTCCAGGCACCGTCAAACTCACCGGGAACAAACACCGGCAAACTACGTTCGCGGGCAGCAAGGTGCGAGAATTACCGAGTGCGGGTGACCTGACAAGCGCGACGGGAAGCCCTGACAAGTGCGGCGGAACCCTCGGACAACGCGCACGACCGATTTGCAGCAGTAACCGACTGCCGCGGAAACGACGTCGCGGAATGACTACGCGACAACCGACCGAAAGGACCGCCGGACCTGCCATGGCCGACGACCAGACCCCCAACACGCTCACACATTTTGTCGAACTGGTGCGAGAGACCGTGCCGCCGATGCACCCTGGCGGGCGCCCGATCGTGCTCGGCGCTGCTGCGGCCACCGTGCTGAGCCGGCTGCTGCTGCGCAAGGTCGGCCTCCACCGGCTGTCCCGCCTTTTCACCAGAATCGGAATCGGCGCCACGGTGGGGTCAGCTGCCTTCTTCCGCTCACCGATCCGAGTCAGCCCGCTGGAGGCGAATCTGGTCCTGGCGCCGGCCGACGGTTTGGTCTCCCTGATTGAAAATGCGGCCCCGCCGGCCGAATTGAACCTGGGAACCGAACTCCGTCCGCGGGTGTCGGTGTTCCTGTCCGTCCTTGACGTCCACGTGCAGCGGATCCCGATCGGTGGCGTGATCACCAAGGTTGCCTACCACCCTGGCAAGTTCCTCTCTGCTGACCTGGACAAGGCCTCCGAGGACAACGAACGTAATTCACTGGTGATCCGCCCGACCGGAGTGCCGGGCGGCGAAATCGTCGTGACGCAGATCGCCGGCCTGTTGGCCCGCCGCATCGTCTGCAACGTTGTTGCTGGTCACGCCGTAGACGCCGGTCACACTTACGGGCTGATCCGCTTCGGATCCAGGGTCGACACCTACTTCCCGGTTGGCACCCGGCTCAATGTCCGAGTCGGCCAACGCACCATTGGCGGCGAAACCGTGTTGGCCGATCTTTCCTTTTCCGATCCATCGAGCGATGCTCTTGGTTCCGCTCTGTAATGAATGCCTACCCCGGGGTCAGATTCCTGCCCAACGCAATTACGGTGCTGGCCCTGTCCACCGGACTGACCAGCATTGTCTTTGCTCTCGATGGGCAGTGGATGTACGCGATGATCGCCATTGGCGCCGCCGCTGTGCTGGATTCACTCGACGGTCCCACGGCCCGGCTCCTCAATTCCGCCAGCCGGGTGGGCGCGGAATTGGACTCGCTCAGCGATCTGAGTGCCTTCGGTATCTGCCCGGCAGTCCTGTTGTTTATCTGGCAGACCGAGGTTCACACCGGTACCGGGGTGGAGCAGTATTCCTGGGTGATCTGGGCCAGCTGCCTGGTCTATGCGGTCTGTACGGCACTGCGGCTGGCTCGCTTCAACTCGTTGCTGGACGATGAAAACCCCAAGCCGTTCACCAAGGGATTCTTCACCGGTGTGCCCTCGCCACCCGGGGCGCTGTTGGCGATGGCGCCGATTCTGGCCTGGGTGCAGTTCGGCCCGAACTTCTTCAGCGAGGTCTGGCTGGTGGCCCTGTGGACCATGCTGGCCGGCATCCTGATGGTCTCCCGGCTGCCGACCATCGCCTTGAAATCAGTACGGATCTCGCCCAAGTTCTTCATCCCGCTGCTGGTTCTGATGGTTATCGGTGTCGTGTTCCTGTTCTTCGAACCGCAACTGACCACGTTGATCGGGTTGACTGTCTACCTGCTCCATATCCCTTATGCGAGCTACCGGTATCGGTACCTGGCCAATCATCCCGAGCTTTGGCAGGAGCCACGGGCCAAGCGCCCCGTCCGCACCTCCGGGCGAAGAATCCGACTCAGCGTGCGAAGTCCTCGTCGCACTCGCATCGCGGGCCGGCTCCCCGACGGCACACCTGCCATGCCACCGGAGAAGCCGCGTCGGACGCTGGGTACCCGGCGTCGCTTGCGCTGATGGTGAGCTCCGCGCCGGCCGGCCGGTTTATTTGATGACCCATTGCTTCGCGTTGCCCCGCTCGGTTGACGCACAACAGCCCCGCCGCTCACGAGCGAGCGGCGGGGCTGTTGCGGTCTTCGTGGTTAAAGTTCGATACCGAAGCGACGGGCGCTGCGAGCCTTTTGTCGACTGGCGCGAAGTCGACGCAGGCGCCGGACCAGCAGCGGATCCAATTCCAATGCCGCGGGCTTGTCGATCACCTCGTTGAGTACCTGGTAGTACCGGGTCGGAGACAGATCGAACATTTCCCGGATAGCTTTTTCCTTGGTGCCAGGGAATTGCCACCACTGCTTTTCGAAACCCAAAATTTCCCGTTCGACACGGGACAACCCGTTCTCGACGCCTTGCTCGGGCGTGGAGTTGAGTTTTTCGGCGGCCGCCGCGTGGTCCATCTGATTCCTTCCGCTGGGACATCACCATGGGACATCACCGTGGGACATCCCATGGGGCTCGCCTACGTCGCAGGTAACTCGACCCGGTCCGGGCCCGCTGACGGTCGGCAAATCACACTGATGTCATTCGCTCGTCAATCAGACCACGTATCGCTCGCATGGTCCAGCTAGTGCGGGGTGTCGCGACTTGGCGCGCCGCGAATAATCGCCAATCGACCAGCCACACGGCCGAGGTCAGCAGGGTGTCACTCGGCCGCGTCGGAACCGGAGGTGACCGACTCCTCGGATGTCTGTCCGGTTGTCGCGGTTGAACCCGTATCAGGGCCCGAGGCGGCACTCGTCGTCGACGATGTGGTCGAAGCCGTGCTGGACGAAGAGCTCGATGTGGCCGCATCCGAGGGCGTCACGGTTTCGGTGACGGTGGTGGTTACCCCCGGGGTCTGGGAGGTTGTCGTGGTTGCTGTACTCGGGGCGTTCTCCGAGGACGAGCTTTGCCAGGATCTGGGGGTGGTCGATTCGGGGCTTGACTCCGAACTCGAGGACGGCTCTTTTGCGGAGGAGCTTTCGGTTTCGCCCCCATCGGGCCGGTCGGCCTGACCGGTTGACTGGCCGCCCAAAATGGTCAATCCCCCGGGTTGACCGCCGGAAATCGGGTTTCCGCTGACCGTCTCGATCCCGGTCAGCAGGATCAGTGACATCCCGAAGGCGGCGAGTGCGCCGACTCCGGCCAGCACCATCGTGGGCAACCGGGGGCGGGGCTTGATCCGCCCGGCGGCCGGTCGCTGCACCTGCGTCATGGATGCAGCGGTGGGTTGCGCAGCGGTGATGGGCGCTTGATGTAGCGGCATCATCGCAGCCGGCGCTTGACCAAAAGCCTGTTGGGAGGTGTCCTGCCCGGTAACGGTGACCCGCAGAACGCCGGTCTGACATTCCAGCTGGACAGGATCTGGACCATTCTGGATGCGGGCAATCATGACCCGATGTTTGGCCGCCTTGATGCTGTGGCTGTAAAGGGCGCCGGCGATCATGCTGACCGCCGAGGCCAAGGCGGCCCCGATGATGGTGCCGGCCACCCCAAGTCGGGAGCCGAGCAGAGCTGCCGTGACAGCAGCAGCGGTACCGGCGATCATTTGCGTCAGGGACAGCTCGAAAGCTGGTCGTTCAGTAGTGGTTTCCGTTAGAGGGTCTGCTGTGGTCGAGGTGCTGTTTTTCGTCTTGCGCAGTGCCATGGTTATCTGGTGTCTCGTTCTCATCCGGTGGCCCCAGCCGCGCAAACGGCCCGAACTGGTTTCCTGGTTCATTCCTCGAGACGGCGGCCCCGAGCCGGAGTTGCCCCACGATGATAAAGGTCACGTTTGGATAACGGGGGTTGATCCGGGTTTCCGCAAAACTTGCAGAGGAAGATCGACGGACATATTCGGCGAACGCGCCGCCGGGCGTGATAGCACTATCAGCAACAGCAGCGCGGCCCGGTTGTGGCGAATGTTCGCGTTTGAAGGGCAGGTCACATGGTTGCACCCCACCGACACCAGTCGAACGACCATTCCATCTTCGACACCCCACCATCGTTTGACCGAACATCGGGGGCGCCCGCACACGTCATGATCGAGCGCTGGTTTGTCGAGGCTCTTGGTCGCGGCGATCTCGCGCCGGGTGACCGGCTCCCCCGCGAATCGGATTTGGCCGGTTTGTTCGGCGTCAGCCGGATGACGCTCCGGCAGGCGCTTGCCGCCCTTGACATCCGCGGCGTCCTGGAGCGCATTCCCGGTCGATCCGGTGGCACCTTCATCATCGAGCCAAAAATCGACTGTGACCTGACCGGGTTGGCCGGCTTCACCGAGCAATTACGTCGCGCGCAGCTCCGGGCGAGCGCCAGAATTGTTCGGGCCCAGACAATTTCGGCAAGCCGGACGATGGCTCTGGCATTGAATCTGGATCGCGAGGCGCTGGTGCACGAGATCGTCCGAGTGCGCGCCGCCGACAAGCGACCACTCGCGCTCGAGCATTCCTATTTCCCGGCCGATGTCTTTCCCGACCTCCTGAGCCACCGGCTGACCGGTTCGCTCTACCGACTGTTGGCCAGGCAGTACCAGCAGGAGCCGAAGACTGCGGTGGAGTACCTGGAACCAGCCATCCTGACGACTGAGCAGGCCGTCCTGCTGGAGGCTCAGGTCGGTGATGCGGTGATGCTGGTCGAGCGAACGGCCAGCACCACGGCCGGATTGGCGGTCGAGTATGCCCGGGATCTGTTCCGGCCTGATCGGATTCGCATCTCGGTACGCAGCGGGCTGACTTAGCCGCCCATGATCTGAATCCCCTTCGGGTCCAGCAGGGGCTGGGCCGTTACTTCACCGGTGACCCAATCACCGAAGATGCCGACTTGCACGATGGACCCGACGCCGGAAAGTTCGATAGGCAGGTAGGCGTAGGCAATGGACGCCGCAACCGTATAACCGTATCCGCCGGAGGTCACCCGCCCCACAACCTGATCTCCGATCACCACCGGTTCACTACCCAGCACCACCGATCGAGGATCGAACAGCTTGATACAGCACAGCTTTCGCGAAAGTCCGGTCTTCCTGGCTTCCAACAACGCATCCCGACCCAAGAAACCCCCGGGCTTGTCGAGTTTGACACAGAATCCCAGCCCGGCCTCGTACGGATTTGTCTCCGGAGTGATGTCAGTACTCCAGACCCGATACCCCTTCTCCACCCGCATACTGTCGATCGCTCGGTATCCGCCAGCAACCAGTCCCATCGGCTCGCCCGCCTCCCACAGGGTGCGCCACAGCCGGGCCCCGTACTCGGCTGAGGTGTACAGCTCCCAGCCGAGCTCACCGACGAAGGTCACCCGCAGCGCCCGGACCGGTACGTGTCCCACCGAGATCTCCTGCGCCGTCATGAATCCGAAGGCCTCATTACTCAGATCCGCCGGTGTCAACTGACTGAGTATTTCTCGCGATCGCGGACCCCAGAGCGCGTAGGTGGCGTACTGGCCGGTGATATCGGTGATCCGGACATCGGCATCTCTCCTCCTGGCCTGCTTCCGTAGCCAGGCCATATCGTGATTACCGAATGAAGTGCCGGTGATGATCCAGAATGTCTGTTCGTCGAGTCTGGTGACGGTAAAATCTGCTTCAATTCCGCCGCGGGCGTTGAGCGCCTGAGTGTAGGTGATGTCACCGTTCTCGCGGGCGACGTGATTGTCGCAGACCCATTCCAGGAAGCTCGCCGCATCTGCCCCTGACACCGAGAACTTAGCAAATGACGATTCGTCGAAAAGCCCGGCGGCGGTGCGGGTTGCGTTGTGCTCGACTCCGATCGCCGCCGACCAGTTCTGCCCGGCCCAGCCGCGCGGGCGCAGCTCCTCATCACCGATTTCCGCATTCGGCAGGTAGAAGTTCACTCTTTCCCAGCCACTCTTCTCACCGAAAAACGCACCGCGCTCAGCATGCCAGGGGTAGGCCGGCGAGGTCCGCAGCGGCCGCCCGGCAAGCCGTTCATGGTTGGGATACTTGATATCGTAATAGGTCTGGTAATTCTCCAGGGTGCGGGCCAACGTGAACGATGGCGACCGGTACTGGCCGCCGAAGCGGCGGATATCCATATGCCAGACGTCCATCGACGGCTCACCCTCGATGATCCATTCGGCCATCAATCGGCCGATCCCACCGGCACCGGCGATACCGTGGGCACAGAATCCGGCGGCGACGAAGAAGCCCGGTACTTCGGTTTCACCCAAACAGAACTCGTTGTCCGGGGTGAAGCCCTCCGGACCATTGATCACCTTGCGCAACCCGACATCGGCCATCTCGGGAACCCGAATCCCGGAATTGCGAGTGATCTCCTCGAAGCGGGACCAGTTCTCCGGTAACAGCTTTCCATTAAAATCGGCCGGAATCCGGTCATAGGATGTGGTGCTGGCCGTCCACGGTTCGGCGTTGCGCTCATAGCCACCCATCAACAGCCCACGCCCCTCCGGGCGGTAGTAGATCAACAGGTCCGGATCCCGCAGGGCCGGCAGTGGTTTGTCCGTAACCGGTAGGAATGCCTCGGTGACCACATACTGGTGGGACATCGGCACAATAGGGATCCGAACGTCGACCATTCTGGCGATTTCGGCGGCGAACATGCCGCCGCAGTCCACCACGATCTCGCACTCGATCTCGCCCTTGTCGGTGACGACCGAACGGATCCGCCCGGCATCGGTGTTGATCGCCAGAACCCTGGTGTGGGTGTGGATCTGAACACCCATCAGGCGTGCCCCGGCGGCCAATGCGTAGCAGAGCTGGGAGGGATCAAGAAAGCCGTCGGTTGGCAGGTAGGCGGCGCCGAGCACTCCCGTGGTGTCCATCAACGGAAACAGCTGTTGCGCCTCGGCAGCCGAGAGTTCTTCCAATGGCAGACCGAATGTCCTGGCCCAACTCATTTGCCGACGGATCT
>JBBSRY010000012.1:0-12371 GCA_038242595.1 Mycobacteriales bacterium | reverse complement strand
TGCTCGCTGCCGATCAGCCGCTCTCGTTACAGGCACACCCGTCGACCGAACTTGCCAAGCGCGGATTCGCTCTGGAAAACGCCGCCGGAATCCCGATCAGCGACGCGAATCGGAACTACAAGGACCCATTCCACAAGCCGGAACTGATCTGTGCGCTCACCGAATTCGAAGCGCTGTGCGGATTTCGGGAGCCGACCGAGACGGTCAGGGTGCTCGCCGGGCTCGAGGTCCCAGAGCTGGACCACTACCTCTCCCTGCTGTCCGGGCAGCCCGATGCCGACGGCGTGCGGGCGTTGTTCTCCACTTTGGTGACTCTGCCGCAAACCAGGCTCGGGCCCCTGCTGGCCGGCGTCCAGGAGCAGGCGATGAACAAGCTCGCAGCAGGTGAGTCCGAATTCGCCGCCGAGTATCGGACCGCCCTGGAACTGGGGGAGCGTTACCCGGGCGATTGGGGTGTGCTGGCTGCTCTGATGATGAACCGCATCACACTGCAGGCGGGCGAAGCTCTGTTTCTCCCGGCCGGCAACCCGCACGCCTACCTCTCCGGGGTGGGCGTGGAAATCATGGCCAACTCCGACAATGTGCTGCGCGGGGGGCTGACGCCCAAGCACGTGGATGTGCCGGAACTGATGCGGGTGTTGGATTTCAGTGGCGGCGATCGTGAAATTCTGCAGGGCCAACGTCGCGAGGGTGATGAGTTGTATTACCCGACGACTGCTCCGGAGTTCGAGCTTTCCCGGCTGGACCTGGCCGGTGAACACACCGGAACGATGGTGGAGTTGGCCAGTCGCGGCCCGCAGATCCTGCTGTGCACCGATGGCAGCTTCGAATTGGTCACCAGCGCCGGTGCTGTGCTCCCACTGCGACGTGGGCAATCGGCCTGGGTCTCGGCGAAGGACAGCAAGGTCAATGTCTGGGGCCAGGGCACCATCTATCGAGCCACCGTCGGTTGCTCGGACTAACTCCCGCTCGTTGGTCGAGCGTCCGGCTCATTGGTCGAGTGCACTCCAGACCCCGGCTTATCGCGAGCCGAACATTGCCCGGTGCACTAGCCTCAGGCGTGGCCATCGGCCACGGCACGTCGGCAAGCGCGAATGTGCCCACCGAATAAAGGGGAGTGAATGTTTGACTCATTGCTGGTCGCCAACCGTGGAGAAATCGCCCGTCGGGTCATTCGGACCGCCAAGTCCATGGGACTGCGGACAATAGCGGTCTATTCCGAGGTTGACGCTGATCTGCCATTTGTCACCGAAGCCGATGAGGCGGTGCTGCTGGGTCCGGCCGATCCATCGGCCTCCTACCGCAATGCCACCGCAGTCCTGGAGGCAGCCATCAGCTCCGGCGCTGCCGCCGTCCATCCGGGTTACGGTTTCCTTTCCGAGAACACCGATTTCGCCAAAGCCGTCGTCGATGCCGGGCTGATTTGGGTCGGCCCGTCGCCGGCCGCCATCACCGCAATGGGCGACAAAATTGCTGCTCGCAATGCCATGCAGGCGGCCGGTGTCCCGGTAGCCCCCGGCACCGAGGAAGCGCTCAAGACGATCGAGGAGGCCATCACCTCGGCCACCGAAATTGGCTACCCGGTGATGATCAAGGCCTCCGCCGGCGGCGGCGGCATGGGGATGGCTGTTGTCGAATCCGAGGAGCAGCTGAAGACCGAATATGAGAAGGTAACTGCCTTTGCAGCAAGACTTTTCGGTGATTCTTCGGTTTTTGTGGAGCGGTATTACCCTCGAGTGCGGCACGTCGAGGTGCAGATTCTCGGATTGGCAGATGGGACCGTGCTCGCCCTTGGCGAGCGGGATTGCTCCGTCCAACGGCGAAATCAAAAGGTCGCCGAGGAAACGCCCTCGCCCGCAGTCGGCCCGCAGCTGCGGGCCGCCATGTTGGCCGCGGCCCGAACAGCCGGTGAAGCAGTCGACTATCGAGGCGCCGGCACGGTGGAATTCCTGATGGCCCCGGACTCCGGAGAGTTCTTCTTCCTCGAAATGAACACCCGACTGCAGGTCGAACACCCGATCACCGAGGAGGTTCTGGGAATCGATCTGGTCGAGGCGCAACTGCGAATAGCCGCCGGCGAGGAACCCGGTTTCGATCCAACGACGCTGCGTTCCACCGGTCATGCCATCGAACTTCGGATCAACGCCGAAGATTCCAAACGATTCCTGCCCGGGCCGGGAACGATCACCGAGTGGGTGGAACCAAGCGGTGCCGGCGTGCGGGTGGACGCCGGGTATATCAACGGCAACGTCGTCACGCCCGCTTACGACTCGTTGATGGCCAAACTCATTGTCCATGGCGCGAACCGAACCGAAGCACTGCAAAAGCTGCGGGAAGCGGTGGCCGGCTTCACCGTTGTGGGGCCCAAGTCAAACCTGGCATTTCACGCCGAGCTATTGGAGAATCCAGAGTTTGTTTCCGGTAACTATGACACCGGAATCATCGGCCGGATGCGAGCCAAGAAGTAACTTTTGCCGCTCGAGACGACGTCAGAAAGCCGTTATCCGGACGCGCCGGATCCGAAGCACGTGCAATGAACTGCGGTAATACCGCATAGAGTAGATCGCGCAGCGCAATCGCCGCGACTTGGGCCAGGGTTGTCGGTCCGGCTGGCTAGGGCCACACCGGAATGACCCGCTTGTCCCAGAGTCCGGTTTGCCGGGAGTTTGACGGGTCTGTACGTTCGTCAGGGGCCACAGCATTCGTGTTGCGTAGCGCCGCAGCAGTTGGCGCAATTGCCAGGCAGTATCTGGTCCGCGCCGTCCACCGCTCTGGCCGGTAATCCCGGGTTGTACCCCAGAGGTTGGGCAGTAGTTACCAGCAGTTACCAGCAGTAGTGGAAGCACCAGCAGAGGCAGTACCCAGTCAGAATTACCAACACCGAAGTGAGGCCGAAGTGGCATTGCCCCAGTTGACCGACGAGCAGCGCGCAGCCGCCCTGGAAAAGGCCGCCGCGGCGCGCAAGGCCCGGGCTGAGCTCAAAGAGAACCTGAAGAAGGGGTCGACGACCATGAATCAGGTTCTGATCGACGCAAAGACGAATGAAGCACTGGCAAAGCTGAAGGTTTCCGCTTTGCTCGAAGCCATGCCGGGTGTCGGCAAGGTGCGGGCTGCCCAGTTGATGGAGCAGTTCGAAATCGCACCGAGCCGTCGCGTTCGCGGCTTGGGCGAACGGCAACGTCAGGCGTTGCTGACCGAGTTCGGCGCCTGATTTCACGAGTTAATTGTCCCGGCAGGATTTTCCTGCCGGGACAGTTTGCTACCCGGGCGCAGCATCCCGCGCGAGTTATCTGATAAATCCCGTATCTCAGTTCCCCAGAAATGAGCAGTTTGCCAGCCGTGTCAGACCAGCCCGCATCGGACCTGCAGTCGCCGCGAGGACGGTTGTTCGTGTTATCCGGCCCATCCGGTGTGGGTAAGAGCACCGTGCTGGTCCGACTTCGATCGCAGCTGCCTGATCTGCACTACTCAATTTCGGCCACCACCAGAACGCCGCGTGCCGGTGAACGTGATGGCGAACACTATTATTTTGTCACCCGTGATCGTTTCCAGGAGATGACCGCCGAGGGCCAAATGCTGGAATCCGCGCACTTCGCCGGCAACTTGTACGGCACTCCCAGGGCCGAGGTGGAGCGTCGACTCGAAGCCGGTCAGGATGTGTTGCTGGAGATCGAAGTCCAAGGGGCACGCCAGGTTCGACAGGCTGACGGGATCGGATCCCAAGCTATTCTGCTTTTTCTGGCGCCGCCCTCCTTTGAGGAACTTGCCCGCCGGCTGACCGGGCGGGGCACCGAGGACGCGGCCACCAGGGCCGCTCGGCTCGATGCCGCCAGAGCCGAACTAGCGGCGGAAGTTGAGTTCGACCACACCGTGGTGAACAAGGACGTCGATTCAGCCACCACGGCCTTGGTAGAGTTGATGTCAAAGTAGCTCGTCCCGGGCTCGCGGCTGTCCCTTGTGGGGGTAGTCCACCAGTCCGGCGTCGAGTTACCTCCGGTGGCACCGCGGCAGGACGTCGCAACCGGGACATGAAATCAGGAGCGTCTTTCGTGACGAGTTCGGCAGAAACCAGCAAGGCCCCCAGCGCAGCCCAGATCGCCGCAGCCGGTATCACCTACCCGCCGATCGATGAGCTGCTCACCAAGACCAGTTCCAAATACGCGCTGTCCATCTACGCTGCCAAGCGGGCGCGTCAGATCAATGACTACTACGCCCAGCTCAATGAGGGTCTGATGGATTATGTCGGTCCGTTAGTGGAGCCGCTGCCCAAGGAGAAGCCGCTCTCGATCGCACTGCGCGAGATCAACGCCAGTCTGCTCGAGCACACCGAAGGGGAATGACCCGTCCCCCTGGCGCAATGACCTCGCCGCCGGTCGGCGGGTCATCGGCCCGAAGGCGGGTGGTACTGGGAGTTGGCGGCGGTATTGCCGCCTACAAGTCGGCAGAAATTCTGCGCCGGCTGGCATCCCTGGATCTCCCAGGGACGGGAGCGCCGGCTGTCACCGTTGTGCCCACGGCCGCCGCTCTGAGCTTTGTCGGCGCCGCGACGTTCGAAGCGCTGTCCGGCAATCCGGTCACCACCGATGTGTTTGTCGATGTTCCGGCGGTGAGTCATGTCCGTACCGGTCAGGAAGCGGCTTTGGTGGTGATCGCCCCCGCCACCGCTGATTTGCTGGCAAGGGCCGCTACCGGCCGCGCCGATGACCTACTGACGGCAACCCTGCTGGTCACCAGGGCGCCAGTCCTGATGGCACCCGCCATGCATACCGAGATGTGGACCCACCCGGCAACGGTGGCCAATGTGGCCACCCTGCGGGCTCGCGGCATCATCGTGGTGGACCCGGCCGTTGGTCGCTTGACCGGGCCGGATGTTGGACCCGGTCGACTACCGGAGTCCGAGCACATTGCGGCACTGGCCGAAGTATTACTCCATGACCCGAACGCGTTGCCGTACGACCTGGCCGGAGTGCGAGTGCTGATCTCAGCCGGCGGAACGCGCGAGGAGCTGGATCCGGTCCGGTTCCTGGGCAATCGGTCATCCGGAAAACAAGGTTTTGCCCTCGCCCTGGTGGCAGCAGCCCGCGGAGCGCAGGTCACCCTGGTCGCGGCGAATGTCTCGTTGAACCCACCGCCGGGTGTTCGGTTGATCGATGTCACAGATGCCGGCTCACTTCGTGAGGCCATGTTGGCCGAGTCCGATCAGGCCGACGTCATCGTGATGACGGCCGCGGTGGCCGATTTCCGTCCGGCCTCCAGATCGGCCGCGAAGATCAAAAAGATCGGCGATGAGCAACCGGCGCCGCTGGAGCTCGTCCGCAATCCCGATGTACTGGCTGAGTTGGTGCGAACCCGGAGGAACAGTCTGCAGACAATCGTGGGTTTTGCTGCCGAAACCGGTGATGCCAACAAAGAAGTGCTGGACTACGCGCGCGAAAAGCTGCACTCCAAAGGGTGCAACCTGTTGGTGGTCAACCGAGTCGACAACGGGCAAGCTTTCGAATGCGATCACAATGCCGCGGTGGTTCTCGGTGCCGATGGGACGTCGGTGGAAATCGATTTTGGTCCCAAGGCTCTGGTGGCTGCGGCCATCTGGGATCAGATCGGTCGATGTCGAGACTCGGCGGGAACGGCCTGAATCCGGCCGACCGCACCGCGTGGGCGGTTCGTTTCCACTGCCGCGGCCAAAGTAGAGTAGGCCCAGTTCATTCGCATTCAGTCGGTCCATTTTTATCAAGTACGTCCACAGAAGTCCGCACGCTATCGGTGCTCGGCTTCGTCCAAGCCTTGGAGTAAATCTGTGACCTCCCGCCTGTTCACCTCTGAGTCCGTGACCGAGGGACATCCGGACAAAATTTGTGATGCGATCAGCGACTCGATCCTCGATGCGTTGCTCAGGCAGGATCCGACCAGCCGGGTCGCTGTTGAAACGATGGTTACCACCGGTCAGGTCCACGTTGCCGGTGAAGTCACCACCGAGGCATACGCCGATATCCCCACCATCGTGCGGGAAACAGTGTTGAACATTGGCTACGACTCCTCCTCCAAGGGCTTCGACGGCGCCAGTTGCGGCGTCAATGTCGCCATCGGCGCGCAGTCCCCGGATATTGCGCAGGGTGTGGACGACGGTTACGAAGCACGTACCGGCGGATCGGCCTATAGCGACGACAAGATCGCCAAGCAGGGGGCCGGCGATCAGGGTCTGATGTTCGGCTACGCCTGCAGTGACACCCCGGAGTTGATGCCGCTGCCGATCGCGTTGGCCCACCGGCTTTCTCGTCGTCTGACCGCGGTCCGTAAGTCCGGTGCCGTGCCCTACCTGCGTCCCGATGGCAAGACCCAGGTCACCATTGAATACGTCGGCGATAAGGCGATCCGGTTGGACACCGTCGTGTTGTCCAGCCAGCACGCCGAGGATATCGACCTGGAAAATCTGCTCGCCACCGACATCCGAGAGCAGGTTGTCGAACCCGAACTTACCGGCCTGGACATCATCACCGATGGCTACAAGCTGTTTGTGAATCCGACCGGCCGCTTCGTCATCGGTGGCCCGATGGGTGATGCCGGTCTGACCGGTCGCAAGATCATCGTCGACACCTACGGCGGGATGGCTCGGCACGGCGGCGGCGCCTTCTCCGGCAAGGACCCGTCAAAGGTGGACCGCAGTGGGGCCTACGCGATGCGTTGGGTGGCCAAGAATGTGGTGGCGGCCGGTTTTGCCGAGCGCATCGAGGTTCAGGTTGCTTACGCGATCGGCAAAGTCGAGCCGGTCGGTCTGTTCGTCGAGACCTTCGGCACCGAGCAGGTCGATCCGTCCAAGATCGGTGACGCCATCTCGCAGGTCTTCGATCTGCGTCCGGGTGCGATCATTCGAGATCTGGATCTGCTGCGGCCCATCTATGCCCCGACTGCTGCCTACGGGCACTTCGGACGTACCGACATCCAATTGCCGTGGGAACAACTGGACCGTGTCGATGCCCTCAGGGCCGCTCTCGACTTCTAAGTTTGCGTTTGTCTCCAGCGCCGGTTCAGCGCGGGAGGACCTGGGTCCGCACATCATGTGATCCGTCAGCATTGCCGGCCTCATAGAACAGGTGCAGCCGGCCGGGCAGTTCGGCAATGCTGAGATAGCGAAATGGTCGGCCGCGGCGTTCCAGTGGCACACCGAGCGCTCCCATCTCGGACGGTTTGGTTCCCAGCGCCACCCCGGTGCGCTCATGCCGGTCTTCGGCCGCGCCGGCCCGTCCGTCATAGTGCGCAATCCACTTCGCTCCGTCCCGCAGCACATTGGTGATCCGCACCCCGCGCCTGTCCCAGGTGGCCGCGGTGGGTAACAGGACCGGTCCGATGGGCTCCCAAACGAGCCCGTCCTGGCTGGTGAAGTACCAACTCTGCATGCGGTCGGCATAGTCATCGCCCATATCGAGCAGGTGTTTGCAGGCCCACATCTGCCATACCCCGTCGCGGTAGTGCACGACTGGGTCTTTCCAGGCAGCGTCGGGATTGCCGGCCAGGACGACTGTCCGTCGTCCCTGTGGCAGGTCTGCCGGGCGATCAGCGTCGATTGCCGCCACCCACCAATGGCTCGAGTGCGGCGTTGCGCAACTCACGTACAACCGCCACCCGGTGTCGGTACGCACCAGCGCCGGGCGTCCCAGCGATGCGGCTCCGAAGTCGTCGGCGGAGATGGTCCCCACGGTCTGGAAGTGCAGACCGTCTTCTGACCGGGCAAGCACGTTCGCGTATCCGCGACCGTCATCGGTGGGGTGCCGCAGGCGATGGACAAGCCAGAAGATCCCGTTGTCGAAGGTGACACTGGGCGCGCCTGCCTCATTGCCGGGCCCGATGCCGGGGACCGGGATCACCACGGAATCTGCGGAGTGGGTCAGGGCGGTAGAGATCTGCTCGATGAGGGACACATTTGAAGATCTTACGAAGAGATGCGGCAAATGAAGAGATGCTGCAAATACCTGAATACGGGCATGAGCTGGATACGTCAGCGATGTGAGTCCCACTCCAGGTGCCAGGACCGCCATTAATCGGGCCACTTGAAGACCCCGACCCGACCAGGCTCACTTTTGGCCGGTGTGGATGGATGCGAAGACAGCCGGCAGGTTCTGGTAAGTCTTGATCCCATGGCCGACGCACCGCAAAAAGGAGTCACGCGGCGCCCGACCCGCAAATCGTCGGCCGGGGCGCCGGTCCCGGCGACCCTGCTGCCGGTGGCCACGGTGGTGGTCGATACACCGCTGTCACACCTGGACCGACCATTTGACTATCAGGTGTCGGAAGATCTGTCCGCCGACGCACAGCCGGGGGTCCGGGTTCGGGTCCGTTTTTCCGGTCGTCCGGTGGACGGATACATCCTGCAGCGCAAGGAATCCTCCGAGCACGATGGCAAATTGGGCTATCTGGAAAAGGTGATTTCTCCGGAGCCCATCCTGCGTCCGGAGATCGCCGCGCTGGCCCGGGCGGTGGCCGACCGATACGCCGGCACCCTCCCGGATGTGTTGCGCCTGGCCATCCCACCTCGACACGCGGCGACGGAGAAGAAGGCGCCCGGTGCTCCGGCCACCGGCCTTGACCAGGCGCCCACGTCAACGGGCTGGACGAACTACCCCACCGGTGAGTCCTTCCTCCAGGCCGCGGCCGCCGGAAAACCGGCCAGAGCCATCTGGCAGCTGATGCCGGGGGAGGATTGGCCGACGCGGCTGGCCGAGGCAGCTGCGGTCGTCTTTCAAGCCGGTCGAGGCGCCGTGGTGGTGGTGCCGGATGCGCGGGATCTGGCCAGACTTCACCTGGCGATGACCACGGTGCTCGGACCCGACCGGCATGTGGCACTGGCCGCGGATCTGGGCCCGGCCGAAAGATACCGACGATTCCTGGCGGTCAGCCGCGGCGAGGTCCGAGTCGTCATCGGCACCAGGTCCGCTGCCTTCGCCCCGGTAGCAAACCCGGGTCTGCTGGCCATCTTTGACGACGGTGATGACCTGTTGGCCGAACCACGTGCCCCGTATCCGCACGCCCGTGAGGTGCTGATGCTGCGGTCCGCCGCCACTGGCGCCGCGCTGCTGGTGGCCGGTTTCGCCCGCACCGCTGAGGCCCAGTTGATGATCGAAAGCCGCTGGGCACATCCGATCGAAGCAGCCAGACACACGGTTCGGCTGGCCGCGCCACGGATCGAGGCGGCCGGCGACGAGTACGCCAGGGGAGCTGAGTCAGCCGCCGCCCACGCCCGGTTGACTCCCGCTGGTTTTGCCGCTGCCCGCGAGTCGCTGGCCGCCGGCCATCCGGTGCTCATCCAAGTGCCTCGACGAGGATATCTACCATCGTTGGCGTGTATCAGCTGCCGTCGACCCGCTCGCTGCCGCCGCTGTCATGGCCCGCTGGGCATCCCGCACGCCCAGGATTGCGGCGGCAGCCACGGACGGGCCGCAGCCTGTCGCTGGTGCGGCGCCCTGGCCGCGCCCTGGTCATGCCCGGCCTGCGCTGCCACCGCATTTCGGGCCACCGTGACTGGTTCCAGTCGTACTGCCGAGGAGATCGGCCGAGCGTTTTCCGGGGTCAAGGTGCTCACCAGCGCGGGGGAGGCGGTGCATGCATCGGTGGGACCTGGGCCGGTATTGGTGATCGCAACACCGGGGGCAGAGCCGGTTGCCGTCGATGGATACGGCGCCGCGTTACTGCTGGACGGTAGTTCGATGCTGACCAGACCTGATCTTCGCGCGGCCGAGGAGACCCTACGACGCTGGATGACAGCCGCGGCGCTGGTCCGGCCGGCATCTCGCGGTGGTCGCGTCGTCATCGGGGCAGATATCTCGCTGCCCACGGTGCAATCTTTGATTCGTTGGGATCCGGCCGGGCACGCCGCTCTGGAATTGGAAGCCCGCCGAGAACTGGGGTTTCCGCCCGCAGTGGCGATGGCTTCGGTAGAGGGTAAACCCCATGGGGTAGCCGCGTTTTTGGATCAACTGGTATTGCCAGAAGGGGCCGAACTGCTCGGACCGGTGGAGTTGGACTACCCGGCTGATACCGAACGGGCCCTGGTGCGGATTCCGGTGGGCCGGCACCGGGAACTGGCTGCGGCCCTTCATGTGGCCACCGCCGCCCGCAGCGCCCGTAAAGATACCGATCCCGCACGAGCCAGAATGGACCCGTTGTTGATGTTCTGAGTTGGCCCGTGCCCTGGCAATGAGTTTCACCGTTCCGAAGGAAAGAAGAAGTAATGACATCGCCGCAGACCCCACTGGCGCTGGGTTTCGACCCGGATGATTTCGGGTTCGTCACCAATCCCTATCCGGTTTTCCAAACCTTGCGCGATGCCGGGCCGTTGCACTATTACCCGGAGCGAGACCTCTGGCTGTTGACCACATTTGCCGATGTGCATGCCTGTCTGCGCAATCGCGGCCTGGGGCGCATGTACTCGCATAAGTACACCCCGCAGGAGTTCGGCCAGCCTGGCGGGACCTCCGGTTACGAACGGTGGGAGGAATCGGAGCGATGGTCGATGTTGAACCTGGAGCCACCGGACCACACCAGACTCCGGCGGCTGGTGACCAAGGTGTTCACCGCCAGGTCGGTGGCTCTGCTGCGGCCGCAGATCGAGCGGTTCTCCCTCCAGATTCTCAACCGATGCCTGGCGTCCGGCGAGTTCGACCTGATCGCCGATTATGCCCAGCCGTATTCGGTGGCGGTAATCTGCGAGTTGCTCGGTGTGCCCCAGGAGGACGGCCCGTCGCTGTTGCGCTGGTCGCACGGCATCGTGAAGATGTACGAATTCTCCAACACCGAGGAGGAACGGCAGCACGCGGAAACCTGTGCGTCGGAATTCATCGACTATGTCACCGCGTTGATTGCTGCCCGGCGGGTCGAACCGAAGCCGGATCTGATCTCCCAATTGGTGACTGTTGCCGATGAGGGTGACACCCTGACCGAGGACGAAATCATCTGTACGGTCATCGTTTTGCTCAATGCGGGGCACGAGGCGACGGTCAACACCCTGGGTAACGGGATGCGGGCATTGATGAAACATCGCGATCAGTGGGACCGGATTGTCGCCGGTGAGGTCGCGACCTCCACCGCCGTGGAGGAGATGATCAGGTGGGATGCGCCACTGCAGTTGTTCCAGCGCTGGGTCCTGGAGGAGGGAATCGTGATCGCCGGTCGCGAATTCGCGGTGGGGGAACAGATTGGCATGATGTTCGGGGTGGCCAACCGAGATCCGGAGCGCTTCCCGGACCCGGATACTTTTGATATTGGCCGCGGCGACGCCGGTCATATTGGTTTCGGCGCAGGCACCCACTTTTGCATTGGCGCACCGTTGGCCCGATTGGAGATCGAGATCTCGTTGTCCCAGATCGCTGCGGCCGCACCGGGTATCGAACTCGCAGCCGAGCCAGCGTACCAACCGCAGTTCGTCATCCGTGGTTTGACCGGTCTGCGAGTCCGCCTCTGATCACGTCAACGTCCACACTTCGTCGTTGGTCGAGCAGGTCGTTTCACGACCGTGTCCAGACCCCCTCGGGGGAAAGACCTAGTAGTGCCCGAGGATCCGATCCACCGCGATCAGGATGACCACCCGTTCCGGATTGATCCGAGGTTGCCGATAGCGCACGGCGTAACGCGCCACCGCACCGGCAACCTCGGCCGGGTCGGCGCTGACCCGCACGGCACCTTCCAGCGTCAGCCAACGGCGTCCGTCGACCTGCGACACGGCGGCCCGGTTGCCCCGCGGTAGTTCCAGGACCCGCCCGCATTACGGGCTTTCACCGATGTTCCGTTGGTGATGACCCTGGCCAGCCGGGTCACCGGGTCGAAGGTGAAACCGACGGCCGCCACGTGTGGGCTGAAATCTCGCCTCAGCGTTGTCAAAGTTGCCAGATGACGTTCGGAGACAAAATCGACCAACTCTGCCGAGGTGACCAAAGCCGGGGTTTCAGCAGTCATCAATTCGTACTCCTTTGGCAAGATAAACGTCAACTACGACCAACCTACTGCGGCGAGGCGCTAGCCTCCCGGCCACGAGAGAAACTGCTTGAACCCATTGAGGACAGGTTTGTCAATCCGGGCGGAAGAGCGGATCATCGACAGTAGTGCCACCTAGGAGGCGAAGTCATGACTGCTGTTAACGATCATGCTCATCACCAGCGTAGACAGCAGCACAAATCTGCGTACACCTATCAACACGGGCCGACTCCGGACCGGCGCCCCGGCGACTCCGACCAGATCCAACCATTGCTCGGCCGCCTCCCCGTCCCCATGCGCGACGCCGGTTCTCGTGGACGTTTTGCCGAGCTGTGGGACCAGGGCGTCACCTGGTTCTGGGTGATACTCGCAGTCGGGATCTGCCTGGGAGTTCCGATCATCGGGACCAT
>JBBSRY010000011.1:0-12440 GCA_038242595.1 Mycobacteriales bacterium | reverse complement strand
TTGTTCGTGATTTCCGTGGCCGCCGAGTTGGCCGGGATGCATGCCCAAACCCTGCGGTCCTACGACCGGGAGGGCCTGGTGTCACCTGGTCGCACTGCCGCCGGGGGCCGCCGATACTCGCAACGCGACATTTCGCTGCTACGGGAAGTTCAACGCCTGAGTCAGGAAGAGGGCGTCAACCGAGCTGGCATCAAACGCATCATCGAACTTGATGCGCAGGTTTCGGCACTCCAGTCGCGACTGGCTGAAATGGCAGTCGAACTGTCGGCCGCCGAGCTGCAAATGCGGCACCTCCATCAGCAGTCCGTCACCGCGGTGGCTGATGCTTCCGCCGCGGTCCACCGCTCCTACCGGCGAGATATCGTGCCGTGGAAGGCGGTCGGGTCGGCCATCGTCACGTGGACACCGCCAAAACGCCGCCCCTGAGAGGGGTTCAGCCGAGCCAGCCGCTGAGTTCGCCATCATCGGCTCGGTCCCAGGCGTCGGAGAAATCATCGTAGGCACTGAGCGCGTTGTTCTGCGCCACGGCGTGCATGCGACCCAAAACGAAACCGGCAGCTCCGGTGGTTCGTGGGTCCGCCGCGAGACTGACCAGCAGGTCAACGGTGAGAAGTGCATCCCGACATTCGGTCAGGACTTCCTGGATCTCCTCGACCCCGGCGGCAAACACCACCGCATCGGTGCCCAGAGCAATCCCGGCCAGTTCGGCGGCGTAGCGAACCGAGGTGGCGCTGCGACGCACGCGGTCCAGGCGGACCGGGTCATCCGGCGCGGCCAGGGCGATATCGGCCTGTTTGCGTACCCGGGACCAGGATGAGGCCACCAAGGCCGGCAACACACGACCGGCTGGCACAAAGCGAGTGCCGGCCATCGGGGCGTCGGCGATGAACGAGTCCAGATCCCGCAGTAGTTGCAGTAGTCGAGGTCCCTCGAGCCACACTGTGAGCCGGTCAACAGCTCGCTGGCGGTCTTCGGCGATCCTGGCGTGCATGACCCCGCGGGCCTGGGCGGCAAAGTCTGACGGTTCCTCGGAGAGTTCAACCTCCAGCCGGGACAGCAACACATCGCCGTCCCGGATCGGACCCAGCAATTTGTGCAAGGCCTTCAATTCCTTGGCCAGGGTGCGCACCGGTTCCGGATGAAACATCGACGCGTAGACCGACAGCGCGCTACGTAGTTTGCGCAGAATCGTGCGGGTTCGCTCCGCTGCCCCCGGTGAACCCAGCCGCAGGGCGATATCGCCCTCCACCAGAGCATTTCGGTAGCGGGACAGACCACCGATGACCACCAGGTGAGCGTCGGTCCGGCGGTTGGCCGGTGTTTGGAATGACGGCCGCCTGGTTGGCCGGCGACCGGCCGCGGCCAGCGCCGCGCCTAATTTCGACACCGATTGCGAGGGGGTGGCGCCGGCTTGCAGAATCTTGTCCACTGCGGATTCGAGCTGCTCGTAGGTTCCGCCGACTATCTCGACTTCAATTTCACGCCAACAGGTTTGCTGTTCGCCATCGGACACCGCAGGCCCGGCAGTCACCTGGTCATCGGCGATTTCCAACACCTCGGTACCGGCCTCGTCGAACAGCGATACCGAGGTGCGGGTGGTGTGCACCCTGGCGACCGGGGCCAATACCGCCCCCCGCGCCGCGCCGTACACGATCTGGGCCAATTCATTCGGGACTGTGAAGATGTCGGCCGAGGCGTCCAGGGCGACGGTCAATTCGGTTCGGCCGGCCGCAGCCGGCATCTTCAGATGCCAGCCCGCATCGGTGCCGCCGGTCCGTCGTCGCAGGGTCAACCTGGCCTGCAGGAGGTCCAACTCGCTGGTGTCGAAATACGTCGCGTCAAGCTCGAAGGTTTTCGGATCGCCCACTCTGGCCACTCCGGGGACCGTCCGGAGCGAGGGGATGGGGACCTGCGGCCCGGCGGCCAACTTGGTCTCTATCTCCTGATGGTTGCTGATCGCGTGTGCGGTGCCTGGTGCTGTGTTCTGCGGGGGCATGGTCACCTTGCTACAACCTCTCGACGTATTGCACAAGCCGAGGGTGGATCCGGCCGTCAGCTTCCCTTCACAATCAGCCATGAGCGGAGTACGCTCAACTTTGGTAGTTCCGCACCGCTCACTTCAGCGGCTTGACCTGTGGGTGGCTTTGGCTGGGCCGGACGGGATTGCCGACAACTGAACAAGCACCGACCGAAGGACTTGAATTGAATACCGATCTGCTCACCACACTCAGCCGTGAAGTTCTGGCCGGAGCCATCACCAGCGCTACCTCGGCCGGCAATGCCACCATCGAGCCGGCCCACCTGCTGGCCGCGCTGCTGACCGTCCAGGGCTCGACTGCGCCCGAACTCATCAGATCCCTCGGTGTTGATCCAGGGTTGTTGCGGGACAAGAATCAGGCTGCACTCTCGGCTATGCCAGGTGCCCGTGGTTCGACCGTTTCGCAGCCACAGATGTCCCAGGCGGTGGTCAATATCCTCGGCATCGCCGAGCAGGTCATGCGCTCCAATGGTGACGAGTTCCTGTCCACCGAACATCTGCTGACGGCATTGGCCAAGCCGCCGGCCTCGACCGCCAGAATGCTCAATGACGCCGGTATCAACGAAGCCGCGGTCATCGCGGCGTACCCGGCCGTCCGCGGCGGCGATCGGAAGATCACCTCACAGGATCCGGAGGGCAGTTTCCAGGCGCTTTCCAAGTATGGCGTCGACCTGACCGAACGGGCCCGCGAAGGCAAGATCGACCCGGTGATCGGCCGTGACGCCGAAATCCGCCGCGTCGTACAGGTTCTTTCCCGCCGCACCAAAAACAACCCGGTGCTGATCGGCGAACCCGGTGTCGGTAAAACCGCTGTCGTGGAAGGTCTGGCGCAGCGGATGGTTGCCGGTGACGTGCCGGAGTCGCTGCGCGGTAAGAGGCTGATCTCCCTGGATCTGGGCGCAATGGTGGCCGGCGCAAAATTCCGCGGTGAATTCGTTTACCGACTCTAGGCGGTGCTGGCAGAAATCGCCGGCTCCAACGGTCAGGTCGTCACCTTTATCGACGAGCTGCACACCGTGGTCGGCGCCGGCGCGACCGGTGAAGGAGCGATGGACGCCAGTAACATGCTCAAGCCGATGCTTGCCCGTGGCGAACTACGGATGGTGGGCGCCACCACGTTGGACGAGTACCGCAGCCACATCGAGAAAGACCCGGCGCTGGAGCGTCGATTCCAACAGGTGCTGGTCGGCGAGCCGAGTGTCGAAGACACGATCGGTATTCTTCGCGGGCTCAAGGAACGTTACGAAGCCCATCACGGCGTCCGGATCTCCGACGCGGCCGTAGTTGCCGCCGCGACGCTGTCTGATCGGTACATCACCGCTCGGTTCCTGCCGGATAAGGCGATCGACCTGATCGACGAGGCGGCCTCCCGGCTGCGGATGGAGATTGACTCCCGTCCGGTCGAGATCGACGAACTGCAACGCTCTGTCGATCGGTTGAAGATGGAAGAGCTGGCGCTGCTGAAGGAATCGGATGCGTCCTCGATGGACCGGCTGGAGCGACTACGTCGTGACCTGGCTGACCGAACTGAACAACTCGGCGAGCTCAACGCGCGTTGGGAGCGGGAGAAGTCCGGGCTGAACCGGGTCGGAGAGTTGAAGAAGGAACTCGACGAACTCCGGATCGCGGCCGAGAGGGCCCAGCGTGAAGGTGATCTTGCGGAGGCATCAGAGCTGTTGTATGCCCGGATTCCGGCTTTAGAGAAGGAACTGGCAGCAGCGGCAGCCACTGAGGAAATCAACGACGAAACCTCCGCCCCGATGGTCAGCGAGGAAGTGGGCGCCGACGATATCGCGACCGTGGTGGCGGCCTGGACCGGAATTCCGGCCGGCCGGATGCTCGAAGGTGAAACCGAGAAACTACTTCGGATGGAAGACGAGCTGGGTAAGCGCGTTGTCGGCCAGAAGCAGGCGGTGACAGCAGTTTCCGATGCGGTCCGTCGGGCCAGGGCCGGTATCTCCGACCCGGACCGGCCGACCGGATCGTTCTTGTTCCTTGGTCCCACAGGTGTTGGCAAAACCGAGCTGGCCAAAGCGCTGGCCGATTTCTTGTTCGACGACGAACGCTCGATGATCCGCATCGACATGAGTGAGTATTCCGAGAAGCATTCGGTGGCAAGACTTGTTGGTGCCCCCCCGGGTTATGTCGGTTACGACCAGGGCGGTCAGTTGACTGAGGCCGTTCGCCGTCGTCCGTATTCGGTGGTGTTGCTGGACGAGGTGGAGAAGGCGCATCCAGATGCCTTCGACATTTTGCTGCAGGTGCTCGATGACGGGCGCCTGACCGACGGGCAGGGCCGGACCGTCGACTTCCGCAACACCATCCTGATCCTGACTTCCAATCTCGGATCAGCCGCGTTGGTCGATCCCTTGGTGCCGGCCGAGCAGCGCGAGGATCTGGTGATGGCCGCCGTCCGCGGCGCGTTCAAACCCGAATTCCTGAACCGCCTCGATGACGTGGTCTTCTTCGGATCCCTGCAGCTGGCGGAACTGGCCGGCATCGTGCAGATCCAGATCCAGTCGTTGGCGAACCGGCTGAAAACTCGTCGTCTTGTCCTCGATGTCAGTGTTGGGGCGCGGGACTGGTTGGCCCGCAATGGTTTTGACCCGCTCTACGGGGCTCGTCCGCTGCGTCGGTTGATCCAGACCACGGTCGGGGATCAGCTGGCCAAGTCTTTGTTGGCCGGCCGGATCCGGGACGGGGATACCGTGCTGGTGTCGTTGAACGCAGACGCCAGCGCCCTGGTGGTGGGGGCGGCGCCAGAGTTGCACGACAGCTCTATCCAGAAAGAGTTCCGGTAGTCAGGTTCGGTGCAGGGCCAGGTCCCGCTCGGCGGCCGAGGTCAGCGCCCACACATCAGTGCTGGTGCTGACCTCGCCGTAGGCCTGGCCGAGGGAAACGGTGAAGGCCAGGGGCATCTGCGCGACCGCGAGTCGCACTGCGGTGAAGAGGGCAATATCGGACGGTCCCAACTGCGCCACCAAGAAGCGATCGCCCGCGGTGCGAGCGACCACGGCGCTGGGTGAATACTGCTTCGCCACAGCTGAAAGGGTCTGCGCCAGCACCTTCAGGGCCTCGTCACCAAAGCCGTGTCCGTAATGATCGTTGAGCAATTTGAAACTGTTGATGTTTGCTTGGATCAAGTAGAGCGGCTGGGGCGCGGTGCGTCCGCTCCCATTCGCTGTGCCATTTCCAGAGGAAACGTCGGAGGCGTTGGGTACCAACGCTTCTTGCAGTCCGAATCGATTTCTCAGCCCGGTCAGTGGGTCGAGGGAACGCAACAACCCGAGTTCGGCTTCCGCGGTCAGACAACGCTGCCGCAGTCGGTGCAGGATCCAGGATGGAGCGCAGACCAGCGCTGTCATCGCCGCCGAGTGCGCAAACCACAATGCGGCACCGTCAGCGGCCTGATATGCCGCGGCGGTGGCAACGATCAACACCAGCAGGAACTGAGCCGACAGCGCGCGCCGCGACAGCATCTGAGCCGCGATCGCCAACGGCACCTGAACGAGTCCGAATGTCGACAGCCGCAGATCCAGATTCGAGATTGCCGGCAGCGCCAGCACTACGGCAAGTTCGGCGCAGAACAACGGCAGGATCTGTAACCAGGGCGGAAGTCGGCTACCCAGGGCCAGGTTGATGACGCCCAGTCCTGCCAGTAACCCGACAACCCCCAGCAGGAAAGGCATCACCGGATCCGTCGGGTCGACGGCCAGCGGAGTCAGATAGGCAGCCAGCCCGATGAACGCCATGGCCAGGTAGTGCAGACCGATCAACCGAGTGGGCGTCATCGGCCGGAATGGAGCATCGGTACCGACCGACGCCCTCGTCCGGCCGGGCCGGTCGGAGTCCTTGACCGAATTGCCCAGAGCGTGGGCTGGCTCAGAATTGCCGGGCTCACACCCGTTAATGCTGCCCAGCCGGTGAAACGGGCTGGCAGCGCCGACCGCAGGTGGGCGGTTGCCGGTTGCCAACTGAACAAACCGCACAGCTGCCGGCACCGCGCCCGGTCCTTGCAGCTGCCGCCGCGGCGGCGCCGCATGTCGGCCGGTCGGCTCAGTCCCGGTCGAGACCGAGACCGCCCGCGCTGCCAGCGTTTTCTGGTCGGTATCAGCTGACTCGGCAAGTCGGATAATCCGGTCCCGCCCGTTCTGCTTCGCCAGATACATCGCAGAATCGGCCAGGTGAATCAACGCCCACAGTTGATCGATCTGATTGCATGGTTGCGGCTCGGCATCCACGATGCCCATGCTCACGGTGAGACCGGGATGAATCGAGGAGAGGTTGATGGCGGTGTGAATGGCCACTGCCACCGGCTCGGACGGGCCGGGTACCAACACCACGAGTTCTTCGCCGCCGATCCGGGCGATGAGGGCGCCCGGTGGACTGTGCTCGGTGACAAGGTCGCAAATCTGCTTGAGAACCTGATCGCCGTACGGGTGCCCGTGTTCGTTGTTGATCACCGTGAAGTGATCGATATCGATCATCACGATTCCCAGTTGCTTACCGGCCAGCATCGTGCGCTCACGCAGCACTGGGAAACTGGCGAGCAAACCACGCCGGTTGCAGAGCCCGGTCAGGTCATCGTGATGCGAGTTCTCGTGTAGTGCGGCAAATCGGGTCTGAACCTGGGTCCAGGCCCGGCGAGTCAGCAGCGCGCAGGTGCACAGGACCCAAAGGAATACCGCCGAGTTCCCAACCGCTTCTTTGGCACCGGCAGCCGAGGTGGCGATGATGATGGGTCCGATAATGACGCCGGCGGCTACCTGCCATTGAAATGTTCGCCTGTTGGCCGAGGCGGCGATGAGGAGGACCGGAACGACCAGCAGATTCGCCCAGACCTGGAGTGGAGCGGCCGGGATCCCGGTCAACGCGATCATCAGTGGTGTCACATTGGCGAAGAGCAAACCGGTCGCGACCGTCACCGGGCCTCGGGTGGAGACGATGACCAGCGGGACAGCCGAACCGATGGCGCCGAGCACTGTGATCACTAAAAATACGGACATCTGCTGGCCTGGTCGGATCTGACCCAGGACCATCATCGGGAGCAGCGCAAGAATCGTAACCAGCAAGTTGGCTGCGCCCACCAGGACAGACGAGTGGGGTACCCGGTAGCGCGGAGCGGTTTCCCAAGGCGAGTCCGGGGTCGCGGTGCGGTGCCCGACCAGGATCGGCACTCCCGCTCACCTCCCTGGAGCAGCTAAGGGCCGCTGCCTGTAGGTAATCGTACGACGACACCGCGTAACCGGCATCAAGAATTTCTAACATAAATTAGACCTGGCGGGTCAAACATGGGTGAGTAGGTCGTCAGACCGTAAAGACCGGGGTGACCTACCGTGGGTGGATGACAGCCACCTCGACAATTTCGCTTTCTCCTGACAATCGCGGCACCGCGCTGATCACCGGAGCCACTGCCGGAATCGGCGCCGCCTTTGCCGAACATCTCGCCCAGGACGGCTACCGACTGGTGCTGGTCGCCAGGGATCCGGCTCGACTGCAAGGCAGCGCTGAGATGCTGCGGGGGATGGGCAGCCCGGAAGTGGAGTTACTGCCGGCGGATCTGACCGATCCGGACGAACGGGCAGCCGTCGCTGCCCGGCTGGCCGATCCGTCAAAACCGGTCCATCTACTGATCAACAACGCCGGGATCGGACTCGGAAAGGAGTTTCTACAGACCGCCGCCGAGGAATTGACGCGTCAGCTTGAGCTCAATGTCACAGCGGTCATGTTGCTGACCCATGCTGCGCTGCCCGGGATGACGGCCCGCGGCCATGGCGGCATCATCAATGTGGCCTCGGTGGCTGGATTGGTGCCCGGACGGGGATCGACCTATTCGGCATCCAAAGCGTGGGTGGTGTCATTCAGCGAGGGACTGTCTTTGGGATTGGCCGGCACCGGAGTGCGAGTTCAGGCCCTGTGCCCAGGCTTTGTTCGCACCGAATTTCATCAACGGGCCGCTATCGATATGTCGAAAACACCGAACGCGCTCTACGTCGATATCGATCTTCTGGTCCGTACGTCACTGGCCGACCTGCGGCGCAATAACCCGCTCTCGATTCCCGGTGCGCTGTACAAGGTCATCGCCGTCATCACCAGGTTGCTCCCGCGGGGGATCACCCGTCGGTTGGCATCAAAGGTTAATTCCAAAGGCCGCACCTGAGCGATCCCCAGAATTACCGGTGCGATCAAAACAATTCGGCTGCCTACCCGGTGACATGTTGGATCAGTGAGTCGAGTTGGCGGGTCCAAGAAGGACGCGGCCTATGAAAAGCTGGACAGTATGAGCTCTGCTGATGTTGCCTTGGATTCCACGGCAAAAACCGCACTCGCGGCCTTGGTCGCCGAACTGGCGCTCGTCCACGGCAAGGTCACGTTGTCCTCCGGCCGCGACGCCGACTATTACGTTGATCTGCGCCGGGTGACCCTGGAACATCGTGCTGCCCCGTTGATCGGGTCGCTGTTGCGGCAGCTGACGGCCGATTGGGATTTCGCCGCTGTCGGCGGGCTGACGCTGGGCGCGGACCCGGTCGCGACGGCCATCATGCACGCGCCCGGGCGGCCGCTGAATTCTTTTGTCGTCCGCAAGGCCGCCAAGGCCCACGGTATGCAGCGACAGATCGAGGGCCCGGACATCGTCGGTAAGTCCGGGTTGATCGTGGAGGACACCACCACCACCGGTGGTTCGCCGCTCGCCGCCTACGACGCGGTCATCGACGCTGGCGCATCCGTCGTCGGGATTGCCACCATTTTGGATCGCGGAGCTGAAGCTGCTGCGGTGATTGCCGCCCGCGGCATCGAGTACCGCTATCTGCTGGATCTGGCCGATCTGGGGATGACCGCTCAGTGACGGATTCAGTTTCGCCGGTCGAGCCGGAGCAGCCCGGCCCCACCGAATGGGCTGCCGAGCAGGTCGGTGTCGGGCCACACCCGCAGCCATGGCCGGCCGGTGATCAGTACGATCCGGAGTTGCTTGCCGAGGGCGACCGACGCAATGTGGTCGATCACTACCGTTATTGGCTCCGCGAAGCAATCATTCACGATCTTGACCAGCGACGATTCAGTTTTCACGTGGCCATTGAGAACTTCGGGCACGACCACAATATCGGCACCGTGGTTCGGACCGCCAACGCCTTTGCCGCTGCCGCCGTTCACATCATCGGGAAACGACGATGGAATCGACGCGGCGCGATGGTCACCGATCGGTACCAGCACCTGTTGCACCACGACACGGTTGAGTCGCTGGTGGTGTTCGCACGTGATGCCGACTTGGTCATCGTCGGCGTGGACAATGTGCCTGGCTCGGTGCCGCTGGAGACTGTTGATCTGCCGATCAACACGTTGCTGCTCTTCGGTTCCGAAGGTCCGGGGCTGACTCCGGAGGCCAAGGCTGCATCGCAGATGACGGTGTCCATTGCGCAATTCGGTTCAACGCGCTCCATCAACGCCGGGGTGGCGGCGGGCATCGCCATGCATGGCTGGATCCGGCAGCACGCCGACCCGGCTGCCGGCTGGTAGGCCAGGATTGGGCAGACCCCCCGGTGGAAAGAAGCCACAAGGGGCAAACGCCGGCGGCCGGCCCGGTAGATTCCCCAAGGTGGAACTCGAAACGATCAAGACCGTTGCCATGTGGTCGATCATTGGCATAGCTGTTATCGGTCTGATGCTGGCCATCATCATTCACAAGATCATCGGCAAGATCCTCAGCCTGCTGATCGCGGCCGTGCTGGTTTTTGTCGGCTGGCAACAGCGGCAAAAAGTCATCGATTACGCCAGTGAGGTCAAGGGAAAGTCCTGCACTTCGGCCGACGGAGCGCTCGATAACGCCACCCCAGCCGATGCCACCAGCTTCCTGGGGATTCACATCTCGCTGCCGGCCGGTTGGTGCAGCTGATGACGGAGGCCGCATGACGATTACGGCGGCCGCTACCGCGGCCACCTGGATTATGGTGCTGGTGGCGGCAACCGGAATCGTGCTGGCATTCTTCGTCAAACGCGTGGCCGGCAAGGTACTCGCTGCCGTCCTGGCCGGTTTGATCGCGTTGATCGTCTTTGCTGTTCGGGATCATATTGTGAACCTCGGCTCCGGAAATACCGATGCGTTATGTGCCGGCCGGGTGAGTTTTTTCGGCCTCGACCTGCGAGGCGATTCCGACCAGTGCCCACCCGTCGGCTAGCCGCCTTGTGCTAAAACTTCCAGCAGCGATGGTTTGTCAGACGCTGCGGGATGCGCCGGATGGCGAAGGCGCAGTAGGCGTGATCGGTGCTGGTGCCGGGAAGAATCGTCGCGCCCACAGTGCGAGGTATACCAGCGCGACGAGGGCGGGGACTTCGATCAATGGGCCAACGACACCGGCCAACGCTTGACCGGAGGTGACGCCGAAGGTGCCGATGGCGACGGCGATTGCCAGTTCGAAATTGTTGCCGGCAGCGGTGAAAGCCAAGGTTGTGGTTTTCGCATAACCGAGTTTGAGTGCGCGGCCGAGACCGAATCCGGCGCTGAAGGTGATCAGGAAGTAAATCAGCAGGGGCGCCGCAATCCGGACGATGTCCCAGGGTCGGTTGGTGAATTGTTCTCCCTGTAGTGCGAAAAGAACGACGATGGTGAACAGCAGCCCATACAGTGCCCACGGTCCGATCCTGGGTAGGACGGTGGCTTCGTAGTACTCGCGACCTTTGGTGCGTTCACCGATGGTGCGGGTGAGAAAACCAGCGATCAGGGGTATCCCGAGGAATACCAGGACGCTGATGGTGATCGCGCCGATGGAGAATCCGGCGGAGGCGGTCGGGAGGCCCAGCCAGCCGGGCAGGACCTGCAGGTAGAACCAGCCGAGCGCTCCGAAGGCCATGACTTGGAAAACGGAGTTGATGGCTACCAGGACAGCGGCGGCCTCCCTGTCGCCGCAGGCCAGCTCGTTCCAGATGAGCACCATGGCGATACATCGGGCCAGCCCGACGATGATCAGGCCGGTGCGGTATTCGGGCAGATCCGGCAGCAGCAACCAAGCCAGGGTGAACATCAACGCCGGTCCGATGATCCAATTCAGTACCAAAGATGAGATGAGCAAACGTTTGTCACCAGCGACGCGTCGGGTTTCTCGGTAACGTACCTTGGCCAGTACCGGATACATCATCACCAGCAGGCCGACCGCTATCGGCAGCGAAACCGAACCGATCTGAAGCGCATTGAGCCCTTCAGGCAGCCCGGGAATGATTCGGCCCGCAAGCAGCCCCACCGCCATGGCCAGGATGATCCACACCGGCAGGAATCGGTCGAGTCGGGATAGCTTTGCCAACACCGCTTGCTGGTCGACCGCGGGCCCCTGGGTCGCTGTCATCGGCAACCGCAGGTAGATGCCGCTGTGTCGTCCTCCATCGGGGCGCCGGAGCGCTGGGCCTGGTCCGCTGGGTGAGCGCAGGTTGCCTGATCGGCTGGGGTGCAGCAGTTTTCGGTAGCGGGTTTGGCGGCCCACACAATCGCCCCATGCATGTTGTCGGCGACTTCGTGGGTGAATTGCACCTGTGCGGCGGTAAAACCAGCTGCGGCCAGACCTGCCAGGTACTCGGCCTGCGACAACGCTCCGGCGATGCAACCGACGTAACTTCCGCGCTCTGCCCGCTCGGCCGGGGTGAGGTGGTCCTCGGCCACGACGTCGGAGATGCCGATTCGACCGCCCGGTGCCAACACTCGGAACATCTCGGCGAGGACGGCCGGCTTGTCGGTGGACAGATTGATCACACAATTGGAAATGATGACGTCGATGCAGGCATCGGGCAGCGGAATCTGTTCGATCTGGCCTTTGAGGAACTTCACGTTGGTCGCGCCGGCGCGGGAGGCGTTGGCGCGGGCCAGGTTGAGCATTTCATCGGTCATGTCCAGACCGTAGGCAAAGCCCTCCGGGCCGACCCGGCGAGCTGAGAGCAGTACATCGATACCGCCGCCGGACCCCAGGTCCAGCACTTTTTCACCGGTCCGGAGTTCGGCAACGGCAAGTGGGTTTCCGCAACCCAACGATGCCAGTACCGCCTCGTTAGGCAGACCGGCGGTGATTTCGGTTCCGTAGAGGTTTGCCCCGAACAGATCCGCGTCGTTGCCGGAACTGATCTGGGCAATCGCGTCGGAGGGGCCGCAACAACTTGCGCCAGATCCGCTGTCGACGATCAGCGCAGCTGCGGCATAACGGTCTCTGACCTGTTCCCGGATTTTATCGGTCTGGGACATCACCCACCACCTTTCATAGATGTACATCAATGCCTGTTCACAGTGTCGCAGACATAGACGATTGTCAATATGTAGGGCAGGATGGTTTCCATGACCGATCGTGAAGATCTGATTGCTACCGAAGGTGCGTGCTGCGCGCCGTTGACCAGAGAGCCATTGACCGCAACTGCAGCTGCGCTGTTG